>NZ_JBWKXQ010000011.1:0-115365 GCF_059423125.1 Variovorax sp. GW531-E2
CCGCCGCCCTGCCCGTTCACCTGCACGCGGCTGCCCAGCGGCAAGGGCTGGCCCTGCGCGTCCATCAAAGCCACGCTGGCGGCCCGCACGGGCGTGATGCCGAAATGCGCCCGCGCGCCCGACCGGCCGGCGGGAGTGATGAGGCTCTCGGCGCGCTCGATGCGCACGTCGGCGGGCAGGTCCATCGGGTCGATCGCCAGCTTGTTGTTCTGGTAGGCGTTCACCGGCACGACCAGCAGCAGGCCGCTCGCATTGGTCTGCCCCACGGGTCGATTCTCGAGCTTCACAGGCACGCCGGCCACGCCGTCGGTGTCCACCACCGCAAAGGCGTCGTCGATGCGCCGCGCGGCCAGCACCCCGCCGCCCATCAGCACCAGCGCACCGCTGGCGCCTGCATAGGCGTAGCGGCTGGCGCGGCCACCGCCCATTTCGCTCACGCCGGCCTGCACGCGGCCGTAGGGGCCCAGGTAGTTGATTTCGGCCTGGCCGCCGGTCGTGCCGCCGCCCGTGCGCGCGGTGGCGCGCCAGCCCCAGCCGCCGTCGCCGAGGGGGGAGTGCTGCGCGCTGACGGTGCCCACGGAGCCCTGGTCGCCGCTGCGCTGCACGCCGGCGCTCACGCTGGTCTGCGCGTCCCACGACCAGCTCAGGCCGACGAAGATGCCGCGGTCGCTGCGCTTGTCCAGGTTCTGGTTCATGCCCACCGAGACCGAGGTCGTGCGCCCGATCGAACGGAACCAGTTCACGCTGGCGTAGCGCGACGCGTTCTGCCCCACCGGGCGCAGGTAGAGGTAGCTGACGCTGACGTTGCCCAGGCCACCCATGTCATAGCCCACGCTCGCGCTGGCGCTGCCCTTGGCCGGTGCCGAGCCGTAGGCCGTGGCCACGTCGCGGTAGTCGCCCTGGGTGCGGCTGCCGTTCAGGCCCACCGACAGGCGCTCCTGCCGCCACAGGTAGCCCAGGCTGGTCTGCGTGCCGCTGCGGCTGCCGCCCGGGGTGTCGGCGTCGTGCCGGCTGCCTGCGAGCGCCGCCGACAGCGTGCCCGCGGCGCCCAGTTGCCACACGCCCCCCGCGCCGGCCAGCGCCAGGCCGCGCGTCACTTCGCCATGCGCTTCCACCGTGAAGCTGTCGCTGAGGCCGCGGCGCCAGGTGCCGGTCAGCACCGGCTGCTTGCCGTAGTCGAAGGAGCGCAGGCCGTAGTTGCGGCGCACCACGCCCAGGTCCACCGTCCAGTCGCTCAGCCCGGGCGCCAGCAGGCGGCTGCTGTCGAAGAGCGAAAAGCTCAGCGTGGCGGCGCGGCCCAGCGCGTCGGTCACCACCACCTGCGCCGTGCCCGTGCTGTTGATGCGCGGCAGCGCGTTGAGCTGGAAGGGCCCCGCCGGCACCTGGCCGCTGTACTGGCGGATGCCGTCGATGAACAGTTCCACGTCCGAAGGCATCGTGGCCGAGCCGATGAAGCTGGGCAGCGGTGCGGTCTGCCGGTAAGGCTGCAGGCCGAAGTCGCGCGACAGCTGGATGCCGCCGATGCGCGTGGCGCGCGACCAGGGCACGGCGCCGGTGAGCGTATCGCCCACGCGCAGGGTGAGCATCCTGTCGGGGAAGGCCATGCTCCAGGTGCTGTCCATGCGCACGGACTGGTCCTTCCAGCCCTGGGTGTCGTGCGTGCGCTGCATCAGCCAGGTGGTGCTGAGCACGCTGGCGCCGCGGAAGGCGCGCAGCTCGCCGAAGGCGCTCAGGCTGGCGCTGCCGCCCCTGCCCTGGGTGCCGTAGAGGTCGTAGTTCAGCAGCAGGCCGGTGGACGTGCTCAGGGGCTGCGCGGTGACGGCCGCCTGCCCCACGGTGGCCGTGGGCAGCTGCAGCATCGCCAGCGGCGCGGTCAGGCTCAGTTGCTGGCGCGCGGCGTCGTAGTCGGCCACCAGCCCGGGCAGGTCGCGCAGGGGCAGCCATTCGGCGCCGTTGTCGGGCAGGGAGAAACTCAGTTCGCGCAGCACCGCGCGGGAGGCCGACAAGGCCCCGGCCTGCAGGCGAAACGGGTGCAGCCCGCGCGCCATGCCGTTGAGGCTGACCTCCAGGTACAGCGTCATGGCCCCCGGCACGGACTGCGCGGCGGGCGCTGCGTGGGCGGGGAGCGTGGTCAGGGCCAGTGCAAACGGAGCCAGCAAGGCCCTCGCAGCGAACCCGGCCCGCTCAGCGCGCCAGCGGCGCGAGGTTGGCGTCCGTCGTTCTGCCATCGATCATGACCTGCCAGCGACCCGCGCCGACCAGGGCGGCGGGCGACGTCTTCAGCGGCCAGCGCATGGTGGCGCCGGGCAGCACGTAGCCCAGCAGGCCGGTGTAGGCGGCGACAGCGCGGCCGTCCGCGCCGGTGAACACAAGGTCCGCGAGCTGGGCATGCACCCCGCCGCTGTTGCTGACTTCCAGCACGGCCTTGCCGTCCTCGCGCCGCAGGCTCCAGCGCAACTGCGCGGGGGCCGGCTCCGCGCCCGCCGGGGACACGAAGATGGGCAGCGAGTGCCGCATCACGAAGTTCAGGTTGCTCTTCTTGCCATCCGTCGCCGCGCCTGCCGCCTGGGGCACGGGCAGCTCATCCACCAGCACGCGGTAGGCCTCTTCCGCCGGGCCCGCGGGCGGCGGGCCGTTGCGGATCACGCGCACCAGTTGCCGCCCGTCGGTGGGCAGCTGCAGCATGGGCGGGCTGACGACCAGTCCGTCCGCCGGCTCCATGCGGTCCTGCCCGTCCACCTGCGTCCAGCGGAAGACGCGGATCTGCGCGTCCAGCGGCGCGGTTCCCGTGTTGCTGAGCCAGAGTCCATCGCCCTGCCGTGTCGGCGCCAGCGTCAGGGTGACCGGCGAGACCTGCAGGCCGGCCGCCTGGACCGCACCGCCGCCAAGCAGGCATGCGCCCCACAGTCCGAGGATGGCAAGTGCACGTCTCACGATTCAGTACGGGTACGGGCTCAGTACGTGACCGTCACCGTGACGGTGTCGGCGTAGCTGTCCGGGGTGAAGTTGGCGTTGGTGTTCTTGGCGTAGACCGTGTGCGTGATCGCCGCGCCGGTGCCCGTGCCGCCGACGACATTGGCGCCGGTGCCGGTGGTGTTGCCCCACACGGTGCTGTTGCCCGCGTTGGAGTACAGCGCGTAGGGCACCTTGTCGGTGTTGGTGGCCGAGTTGGCGACGGACGACATGGCACCCGTGCCGTCGGTGGTGCCGCCGTTGGTGGACGAAGGCAGCAGGCCGACGGTGTAGGGCGTGGTCTTGGAGCAGGTGACCGAGATGGTGTTGTTGCCCGTCTGGTTGGTGGCGGTGGGCTGCACGGAGGTGCCCAGGCTGATGTCGGAGGCGTTGCCGGCCGTCACCGCGCAGCTGCGCACGATGGTCATCTTGACCTGGAAGCTGGCACCGGCGGTGTCAGCCAGGGCCGAACCGGATGCGAAAACGAGGGTGGCGGTGGCCGCCGCGGCGACTGCGAGCTTGAGCATGAAATCACTCCAAATGTAATCAATAAGACCTGACAGGTCGGTATTTTGTAATCATTTTGCATACGTTTTGACTACAAAGTGGCGCAAGGATGCCCCACAACCGGCCCGTTTGCCCTCGGATTCACGGCGCCTCGGCTCAAATTTCGTGATCTAGTTCTCGTAACAATTGGAAAACTGTTTGCATTGTTTACATTTCCACCACAGTCAAGACACCCCTGCCTCCGCGAAGTGGAGGCCTTGGTGCGGTCGATAGCGGGTGGGGAAGTGGTCGCAACAAGCGCAGGGCTTGGTGGCGCCCGAGGCTGGGCAGCCTCAGGAAGTCGATGCGGGCCGGCTCAAAGCGTTGCCCGGACCCGCCCGGGCGCAGGCGGCAGGGAGTCGCCCTGCCCCCTCGTCAGCCTCAGGCCTTGGCCAACCGCCGCCGCGCCTTCACCGCCGACGCCAGCCCTTCGAGCACCGGCACCGTCTGCGCAAAGCCGATGCAGGCATCGGTGATCGACACGCCGTGCTTCAGCGGCACACCGGGCTTCAGGTCCTGCCGGCCTTCCTCAAGGTGGCTCTCGATCATGATCCCGGTGATGCGCCGCTCGCCGGCCGCGATCTGCGTGGCCACGTCCTCGGCCACCACGATCTGGCGCTGGTGCTGCTTGCTGCTGTTGCCGTGCGAGACGTCGATCATCACCTGGGGGCGCAGGCCGTTGGCCAGCAGCGCCTCGCAGCTCGAAGCGACATCCGCCGCCGAATAGTTGGGCGCCTTGCCGCCGCGCAGGATCACGTGGCAGTCGTCGTTGCCGCGCGTCTCGAAGATCGCGGCCATGCCCATCTTGGTCATGCCCATGAAGGCATGCGGCGCGCGGGCCGCGAGGATGGCGTCGGCCGCCACCTTCACGCTGCCGTCGGTGCCGTTCTTGAAACCGACCGGGCAGCTCAGGCCCGAGGCCAGCTGCCGATGGCTCTGGCTCTCGGTGGTGCGCGCGCCGATGGCGCCCCAGGCGATCAGGTCGGCGATGAACTGCGGGCTCAAGAGGTCGAGGAACTCGGTGCCGGTCGGCAGGCCCAGCGTGGTCAGCTCCAGCAGCAGGCGCCGCGCTCGCTCCAGGCCTTCGTTGATGGCAAAGCTGCCGTCCAGGTGCGGGTCGTTGATGTAGCCCTTCCAGCCGACGGTGGTGCGCGGCTTCTCGAAGTAGGCGCGCATCACGATGAGCAGGTCGTCCTGCAGCGAATCGGCCACCTTCTTCAGGCGCTGCGCGTACTCGATGGCCTGGTCGTGGTCGTGGATGGAGCACGGGCCGACCACGACCACCAAGCGGTCGTCGCGGCCGTGCAGCACGTCGGCGATGGCCGCGCGGCTGCCTTCGACCAGCGCCAGCGTGTTGTCGCGCACGGGCACGCGCTCCTGCAGCAGCGCGGGGGTCATGAGGGGACGCACGGCGCCGATGCGCACGTCGTCGATGCGGGTGGTGTCGAGGGTGCTGTCGCGGGAGCCGACTTCGGCGTCGTGGCGGGGGTCGTCGAGGCGAGACATGGTCGTGGGATGCTGTGATGTCGAGGGGGTTGCTTCGATTGTCCCCCAGCACGCCCTCCTCCTCGGCTCAGGCCGCCTTCAGAAACTCATCGGGGTCCGACGCGGCCTGCATCCGCAGCTGGCCTCACGGGACCCAAGCCAGGCGATCACGCCGACGAACGCGACAGCGTCGCCAACTTCTTCCTCGCGCTCTGCAAGAGGCCGACCTTCTCGACGGGCAGCGGCGCCTTCGTATCTCCGAGCTTGATGATCTCGAGCGCCGCGGGTTTCGGCATGAGTGCATCGCGCGGCGTGAGTCCGTTGAACTTCGCGTTCGAGATGACGTGCACCTTCAGGTGGCGGTGGATGTTCTTCGAGAGCTTCCGGCAGGCGGCCGCCAGGGTGGCTTCGTCGGGCATCGACTGGCCGTGCACGACGAGCAGCTCCAGGGTGCCGTCTTCGTCCTCTGCGAGCACGAAGGCGCGCACGACCGAGGCCTTGAACTTGCCGCGCAGCATCGCGCGAACCGGCTCGGCCGCGGCGAACGACTTGAGGGCGATGTTGCGCAGTTCGTCGTGGAAGATGAACGCGCGGTCGATCGAGAAGGTCTCGGCCTCCTCGGCCTTCGGCTTTTGCTTCTTCAGGATGCCGCTGCTGACGAGGTGCGCCAAGGTGCGTTCCACATCGGCCGTGTCGAGCTTCGAGCGATGGGCCAGCTCGCTGGAAGACAAGGGTTGTTGGGGCGCCGCGTAGGCGACCATCAAGAGCTTTTGCACCTCGGGGGCGAAAAGAAAATCTGCAGCACTCATTTCGCGGTTCTCTGGTTCTCTGCTTCTGTGGGGTTCTCTACAAGCGGGTTGCATTATCGAGAGCGCCCCGCTTCCCGTGCGATGCGGCTTTCTCCACGGCGTTTTCGCGGCGGATTCCGTCACCGCGCATGGCGCCGGCCTACAGCGGAGCCCGGCGCTCACCGGTAAGAACGGCTGAACACGACAAGGAGCTTCAGCCATGGACCTGAAACAGACGATCGACAAGATCAAGCAGGTGGATGCGGCGCGCGCCGACTACCCCGGCGAACACCTCGTCGTGCTCGGCGCCGGCGTGCTGCTGTTGCTGGCCGCGGGCCGCAGCCGGTCGTTCCTGATGCGAGTCATCGCGGGCGCCGCCGGCGGCGCGCTGATCGGCCGGGCGGCGAGCGGCACCGGCGGCATCGCGAAGCTGGCCGGCGTGCTGCAGAACGGGGGCCTGGCATGGCCGCGGCGTTGAACTCACGGGCCGGCGACCCCCGACGGTATTGGGCCCCGTGCCTGGGCGTGGCGCTGGTGGCGATGTCGCTCTTCTATGTGACCTTGAAAGACCTGGTGCACGAGAGCGCGGCGCGTGCTGCGCTCCTGACCACGGCAGTCGTTCCGGTCGAGGCCGAGCCCGACAGATCGACCGCCCGCGAAACGTTGCCGGATGCGGTGACCCGCGCATCCAAGGAACCTGCCACGCTGACGAACACGCACTTCGAGCCCCCAGTGATCGCCCCCGCCGCCAAGTCCGTGCCTGCCGTCGTCGAGGTGCACAAGTGCGTCATGCCCGAGGGCGATGCGGCCTACTCCGACGGGCCGTGCCCCGCAGGCGCACGCGCGAGCACGCTGCGATTGCCGCGCGACCTGCACGCCTCGGCGAGTCCCTGAGCTCTTGAGCGGCTCACCCCGCCTTCAAGAAAACATCGTGGTCCGGCGCAAAGTTGGCGTGCAGCGGCAGCATCGCGCCGCCGAGCGCGCAGGCCTGCGCCCCCGCCCGGCCCCCATGCAGCTGCGGCGCCCACAGGCCTTCCCAATTGCACTGCGCGAGCGCCGCGCGGGTCTGCACCAGCAATGCGTCGAGCAACGCGCGTGACATCGAACCGTCCATCACCACGTCGGCCAGGTCGAGCACCGCGGTGCTGCTGACGATGGCATGCGCCAACGCGCGTGACGCGCTGCCGAGCCAGGCCTGCGTGGCCGCGGCGAACGGCGCTTCGAGCGCGCGGTCGTCATACGCGGCCGTGGCGTCTAGGCCTTCGGCGCGCAGGCGCTGCTCCAGCTCCCACAGCGACGCCTCGGCCACCACCTGCGTCGACAGGCCTTCGGAAGGCTTCTCGGTGCGCATCGGGATCGACGCCAGCGCGCCCGCGTTGCCGTGTGCGCCGGTGTGCAGGTGCGAGTTGATGACCAGCCCGCCGCCCACGAAGGTGTCGACGAAGATGTAGAGAAAGCTCTTGAGGTCGTGCCCGCGCCCTGTCACCAGCTCGGCCACGCAGGCCGCCACGGTGTCGCGCGCGAAGCCCACGGGCACGTCGGTGCGCGCGCGCACCTCGGCCAGCAGGTCCATCTGGTTCCACTCGTCCGACTGCGCCTTCGACAGCCCCAGCGTGCGATGCCAGCCGCCAAGCTGGAACGGCGCCGCCAGCCCTGCCCCCACGTTGCGCGCGGCCAGCGGCCCGAGCCCGTCGCGCAGCCGGTGGATGTGCTCGGCGATCACGGGCAGCAGCGCCGCGGCGTCCGGAAATTCGTAGCGGATCGCGTGGTGCTCGCGCACGCGCGCCGCGAAGTCGATCAGCAGCCACTCGGCGCCGCGCCGCCCGAGCTTCACGCCGATGGCAAAGGCGCCGTCGGGGTTCAGCGCCAGCGGCACCGAGGGCTGGCCGATGCGCCCGCGCACGCGGCTTTGCTTGACGATGAGGCCGTCGTCCTCGAGCCGCGCGGTGATGAGGCCGATGGTCTGCGCGCTCAGGCCCGTGAGCCGCGCGAGGTCGGCCTTGGGCAGGCTGGTGTGCACGCGCAGCGCCTGCAGCACCACGCGCTCGTTGAACTGGCGCATGCCCACCTGGTTGGAGCCGCGCGGACGCAGCAAGGCCGATGGGCGCTCGAGGGCATCGGTATCAAGCATGCGCCTCCGCAGGCAACTGGTCGGCGGTCATGGCACCGGTCATCACGGCCACGGTGTCGCTCATGCTGATCTTCTTCGGATTGAGCACGGCCGCGCGCTTGCCCAGGCGGGCCACGTGGATGCGGTCGGCCACCTCGAACACGTGCGGCATGTTGTGGCTGATGAGCACCACGGGCAGGCCGCGCTCGCGCACGCGGCGGATCAGCTCGAGCACCATGTTGCCTTCCTTCACGCCGAGCGCGGCGGTGGGCTCGTCCATGATGACCACGTGCCGCGCGAAGGCCGCGCTGCGCGCCACGGCCACGCACTGGCGCTGGCCGCCTGAGAGGGTTTCGACCGCCTGCGTCATCGACTGGATGCCGACCTTCAGGTCGGCCATGCGCGCCGTGCTTTCGAGCAGCATCTTCTTCTTGTCGAGCATGCGCAGCACATTGCCCAGGAAGCCGGGGCGGCGCAGTTCGCGGCCCAGAAAAAGGTTCTCGTAGATGGTCATCGCGGGTGCGACGGCGAGGTCCTGGTAGACCGTCTCGATGCCGGCGCGCCGCGCGTCCAGCGGGTTGCGGAAATGCACCGGCGCGCCGTCGAGCAGGATCTGGCCTTCGTCGGGCACGATGGCGCCCGACAGTGCCTTGATGAGCGACGACTTGCCCGCGCCGTTGTCGCCGATCACCGCGAGGATTTCGCCCTCGCGCAGCTCGAAGTCGACACCGTCGAGTGCGGTGACCTGGCCGTAGCGCTTCACCAGGCCCTTGGCCTGCATCACGATCTTGGGGTTGCCCACGGTGTTCATCAGCGGGCTCCCTTGCGCGAGAGTTGATCGGCCGCCACCGCCAGGATCACGAGCACGCCCGTCACCAGCACCTGGTAGATCGACGACACGCCCATCAGCGTGAGCCCGTTGCGGAACACGCCCACGATCAGCACGCCGATCAGCGAGCCCAGCACGATGCCGCGCCCGCCGAAGAGGCTGGTGCCGCCGAGCACCACGGCCGTGATGGCGTCCAGGTTCTCGGTCTGGCCCGCGTTCGGGTCGCCCACGCCGGTGCGCGCCACCGACAGCAGCGAGGCGATGCCGTAGAACACGCCCGCCGCAACGTACACCGCGAGCAGCACGCGCTGCGTGGGAATGCCCACCAGCCGCGTGGCCTCCGCGTTGTTGCCGATCGCGTAGACATGCCGGCCGGCCGCCGTCTCGCGCAGCACGAACCACGCGAGCGCATAGAGCGCGAGCATGAGCACCGAACCCCACGCCACCTCGGCGCTGCCGATGGTGAAGGTGGTGCCCAGGCCCGTGAGGCCGGCGGGCAGGTCGGTGATGGTCTGCGAGGACGAATACAGCTGCGTGATCGCGAACGCGATGTTCAGCGTGCCCAGCGTCACGATGAACGGCGGCAGCTTGATGCGCGTGACCAGCAGGCCGTTGAGCAGGCCGAACAGCGTCGTCACGCCGATGCCGCACAGGATGGCCAGCGGCACCGGCATGCCGAGCTCGGTGGCGAACTTCGTCATGATGATCCCGCCCAGCGCCATCACCATGCCGCACGACAGGTCGATGCCGGCCGTGAGGATGATCAGCGTCTGGCCGATGGCGATCACGCCCACCACCATCACCTGCTGCAGGATCAGCGACAGGTTGCCGCCCGTCAGAAAACGCTCGGACTGCGTCGCAAAGAAGATGCAGGCGCCGAGCAGGGCCAGCCACGGCCCGAGGGCGCCCCACGGGATGTGGTGCGTCGGAGATTTCGCCATCGGTGTGCCTCCCTATAGACCGGGGCCGTTTACTTCTTGCCCCAGCACAGCTCGGTGCCGGTCTTGGTGTCCTTGCTGTCGACGCCGGCCACGCTCTTGCCGGCGATGAGCGTCACGCCGGTGTCGACGTAGCCCGAGGCCTTCTTGCCGGTCTTGGCGAATTCGACGCCCGCGGCCACGCCCATGGCGGCCATCTTCAGCGGGTACTGCTGCGAGGTCGCGGCGATGATGCCGGCGGCCGTGTCCTTGATGCCCTGGCAGCCGCCGTCGACCGAGACGATCATCACGCCCTTCTCCTTGCCCGCGCGCTTGAGCGCGTTGTAGGCACCGGCCGCGGCGGGCTCGTTGATGGTGTAGACCAGGTTCACGTCGGGCGCCTTCTGCAGGCAGTTCTCCATCACGGTCTGCGCCTTGGCCTGGTCGCCGAAGCTGTCGGCCATGCAAACGATCTCGGGCGACTTGGACAGCTCGTTCGACTTGGCGTCGTTGGCCGGCAGGCCGAAGCCCTTCATGAAGCCGTTGTGGCGCTGCGCGCCCACGGGGTGGCCCGGCAGCAGGTCGAGCGCGACGATCTTGGGCGTCTTGCCGGCCATCGCGGCCTTGGCGTATTCGCCGATGAGCACGCCCGCCGTGTAGTTGTTGGTGGCGAAGAGCGCGTCGGTGGCGTCCGGCGGATCGGCCGGGCTGTCGAGCGCGATCACCTGCACGCCCTTGTCGCGCGCCTTCTTGATCGCCGGCACGATGGCCTTGGCGTCGCTGGGCGTGATGAGGATGGTCTTGGCGCCGGCGGCGATCATGTTTTCCATCGCCGTGATCTGGCCCGCGTTGTCGCCGTCGGCTTTTCCTGCCCCCGACAGCAGCTTGGCGCCGAGCTTCTTGGCCTCCTCCTGCGCGCCCTCTTTCATCTTCACGAAGAAGGGGTTGGTCTCGGTCTTGGTGACCAGGCCGATGACGGGCGGGTCGGCGGCCAGGGCCGTGGACATGGCCGATGCGGCAAGGGCCAGGACGGCCAGGGCGGGAACGAAGCGCGGGCTGATGAACATGAGGTTGTCTCCTTCAGGGGGGCGGGCGCACAGCGCCTGCCGTGCTTGCTATGGAACCGGATGACGACCCGCCAACGAGCGGGAAGGCATTCGGACGAGGGGGACTATCGAGCAGTCGACCGACTAAATCAAGCAACTTGAGTTATCGGAAACCCGAGGCCGGACAGGTTCGTTCGGTCAGAGCTGACTGCAACGGAGGATTCCGTGCAGCGCGTAATTTGTAATTCAAACGGCCTCGTTTTTATTGCCGCTCGCTCAATTCTTTTCTGATTTTGACAATTGTCATGGATGTTGATTTATCGTCATCGAAGATGCAAAGAATCGGCAATTCGCAAAACGAAAAATAAAGTTTTCGCTGGAGCCCCACCACTCGCCAGCCGTTGATGCCAATGGATGCGGTGCTCCTTTTTTTCGTTGCGATCCGCCGACCCGCTCGAATGAACAAATAACCTGGAGGGATCGCGGCAGATGTTCGGCCACCTTGTGGAAATACTCAGAAACAGTCCGGAAATCGCATTGTTTCTGGTGCTGTGCATTGGCTACGCGGTGGGCCAGATCCGCTTCGGGCCGATCCAGCTGGGCGGCATCTGCGGCACGCTGATTGCCGCGCTGGTGGTCGGCCAACTGGGCATCCGGCTCGACGACAGCGTGAAGAACGTGTTCTTCATGCTCTTCATCTTTGCGCTCGGCTACGCGGGCGGTCCGCAGTTCTTTGCCAACCTCGACGCCAAGGGCCTGCGGCTGGGCCTGCTGTGCCTGGTCGAGGTGGTGGTGGTGCTCGCGCTGGTGCTCGGCGCCACCGTGCTGCTGTCGCTCGACCGCGGCACGGCCGCCGGGCTGATGGCCGGCGCGGCCACCGAATCGGCGGTGGTGGGCACGGCGACCGACGCGATCTCGAAGCTGTCGCTCCCCGCCGCCGAGATCGCGCAGCTGCAGGCCAACGTGGTCACGGCCTACTCCATCACCTACGTGTTCGGGCTCATCGCCATCGTGGTGGTCACGAGCCAGGTGTTTCCGCTGCTGCTGCGCGTGAACCTGCGCGCCGAAGCCGACAAGCTCTGGAAGACCATGGGCGGCGGCGCCGACGACCCGGACGCCGCCAGCGCCACGCCCGAGATGGTCGGGCGCGTGTTCCGCGTCACCGTGGGACGCGGCCGCTCGGTCGGCGAGCTGACGTCGATCCTCGGGCGGCAGGCCAGCATCGAGCGCGTGGTGCGCGACGGCCAGAGCCTCGCGGTCGAGCCCGGGCTGCACTTGCGCGTGGGCGACCAGGTGCTGGCCATCGGCCGGCGCAGCGCGCTCGTCAACGTGGGCGAGTTGCTGGGCCGCGAGTTCGCCGACACCACCGCCTTCGACACCGTGGTCGAGACCACCGAGGTCGTCGCCAACCGCCGCGAATGGTTCGGCCGCGGGCTGCGCATGCTGGAAAACGAGTTGCCGTCCGCCGTGCAGGTGATCGGCGTGGCGCGCGACGGCCACGCCATGCCGCTCGTGAACGCACTGGTGCTGCAGCGCGGCGACGTGCTCAAGCTCTACGGCCCCGCGCCCGAGGTGGCGAGCGCCATCGCGCAGGTCGGCGACCGCGTGATCGCCTCCACGCGCAGCAACATCAGCTTCGCCGCCGCGGGCATCTTGCTGGGCGTGTTCATCGGCAGCTTCAGCGCGAAGCTGGGCGGCATTCCGTTTTCGCTCGGCACCGGCGGCGGCGCGCTGCTCACGGGGCTGGCCTTCGGCTGGTACCAGTCCAAGCACCCGCACCGCCTGAGCGTGCCGGCCGACGCGCTCGCGCTCATGAAGGACCTGGGCCTGGCCACTTTCATCGCCTGCGTGGGCCTGGCCTCGGGGCCGCAGGCGCTGGCGCTGGTCCAGAAGTTCGGCGTTGCGCTGCCGCTGGTGGGCATCGCCGTCGCGGTGGTGCCGGCCAGCATCTCGCTGTTCGTCGGCCACCGCCTGCTCAAGCTCGAGGCGCCGGTGCTGCTGGGCGCCATCGCCGGCCAGCAGTGCAGCACGCCCGCGCTCAGCGCCGTGCAGAACGCCGCGGGCAACGCCACGCCGCTGCTGGGCTACACGATCACCTACGCCATCTCGAACGTCGTGCTGCCGCTGATGGGCCCGCTGATCGTGGCCCTGGCCGGCCTGGTGCAGCACGCGAAATAAGACAACGACCCGAGACGCTCCACGCCCTTCTCTTCTCTCTTCTTCTCATTGATGCCTTGAAAGGACTTCCTCTATGGAATGGCTGCATGAACTCTTCAAGAAGTCGCCCGAAATGGCGCTCTTCCTCTCGCTGGCGGTCGGCTACTGGATCGGCAAGATCAAGTTCGGCAAGTTCCAGCTCGGCGGCGTCGCCGGCTCGCTGCTGGTGGCGGTGATCGTGAGCCAGGTCGGCGTGCAGATCGACGGCGGCGTGAAGGCCGTGCTGTTTGCGCTGTTCATCTACGCCGTGGGCTTCGAGAGCGGGCCGCAGTTCTTCAGCTCGCTGGGCAAGCAGTCGATCAAGGAGATCATCCTGGCCGCGGTGATGGCGGCCACGGGCCTGGCCACGGTGGTAGTCATGGCCAAATTATTCGGGCTCGACAAGGGCCTGGCGGCGGGCGTGGCGGCCGGCGGCCTCACGCAGAGCGCCATCATCGGCACGGCGGGCGACGCCATCGGCAAGCTCGGCCTCGCCGCGGCCGAAACCGCGCGGCTGCAGGGCAACGTGGCCATCGGCTATGCCGTGACCTACGTGTTCGGCTCGTTCGGCGCGATCATCGTGTGCGTCAACATCCTGCCCAAGCTCATGGGCCGCAGCATCCGCGACGATGCGATCGCGGCCGAGACCGCGATGCAGGCCGGCGTGAAGGTGCTCGGCCCCGACCAGGAAGAAGCAGCGCCCTCGCTGGTCGGGCGCATCTACCAGCTCACGAGCGATCCGCAGCGCACGGTGGCCGACATCGAGAACGCCAACCCGGCCACCACCATCACCATCGAGCGCGTGAAGCGCGACGGCAAGTTCGTCGAGGTCAGCCCCACGCTCGTGCTGCGCCAGGGCGACTACGTGCTCACCGTCGGCCGGCGCGATGCCGTGGTGGCGAGCGCGCCGCTGCTGGGCAAGGAGGTCGACGCGGTCGACGGCATGGAGCTGACGCTGAACAAGCGCGAGATCGTGCTCACCAACAAGGACTTCGGCGGCAAGACCGTCGACCAGATCCGCCAGGCCACCGCCGGCGGCGTGCGCCACGGCATCTTCGTGGTGCAGCTCAGCCGCATGGGCCAGGTGCTGCCGATGAAGCCCGACACCGTGGTGCAGGTGGGCGACCTGGTGTCGATCTTCGGCGCCGAGCAGGACGTGAAGCGCGTCGCGTCCCTCGTCGGCGACGTGATCGTGCCCAGCGCCAAGACCGACTTCGTGTACCTGGGCGCGGGCCTGGTGGTGGGCCTGCTGGTCGGCCTGCTGAGCGTGAAGATCGGTGCCATCCCGCTGACGCTCGGCGCCGGTGGCGGCGCGCTGCTGTCGGGCCTGCTGTTCGGCTGGTACCGCGCGAAGAAGCAGACCTTCGGCGCATTGCCACCCAGCGCGGTGCAGCTGCTGAAAGACCTGGGCCTGGCGGGCTTCGTGGTCGTGGTCGGCCTGACGTCGGGCCTGCAGGCCGTGCAGACCATCAAGGAGCTGGGCCTGACCATCTTCGGCGTCGGCGTGGTCGTCACGCTCGTGCCGATGATCCTCACGATGCTGTTCGGGCGCTACGTGCTGCGCTACGACAACACCGCCGTCTTCGCGGGCGCGCTGAGCGGCTCGCGCAGCGCCAACCCGGCCTTCGGCGAAGTGCTGGGCAAGGCCGAGAACGCCATTCCCACCGTGCCCTTCGCCATCACCTACGCGCTGGCCAACGTGTTCCTCACGCTGCTGGGGCCGCTGATCGTGGCGCTGGTCTGAGCACCGCGCCTTCCCTTTTCTTTCTTCTTTCTTTTTATCAACCAAGGAGTACTCCATGGATTTCGGCGACGTGAAAAAGCTGGGCGGCCTGAGCCCGTTCGAACTGAAGGATGCGCTGATCCAGGTCGCACGACAGAGTGACCGCCTCATGCTCAACGCCGGCCGCGGCAACCCGAACTTCCTGGCCACCACCCCGCGCCACGGCTTCTTCCAGTTCGGCCTGTTCGCCATGACCGAGGCCGAGCGCTCGTACATCTACATGGCGGACGTGGGCGGCTTTCCGCAGCGCGAGGGCATCGAGGCGCGCTTCGAGCTCTTCGCCAAGTCGCACGAGGGCGAGCCCGGCGTGCGCTTCATCGAGGCCGCCGTGTCCTACGTGCGCGACCAGCTGGGCCTGTCGGCCGGCGACTTCATCTACGAGATGTGCGAGGCCATCCTGGGCTGCAACTACCCGGTGCCCGACCGCATGCTGCGCCTGACCGAGATCGTCGTGGGCCAGTACATCCACAAGGAAATGATCGGCACCCACCCCTTCGTGGGCAAGTTCGACATGTACGCGGTGGAAGGCGGCACCGCCGCCATGACCTACCTGTTCAACAGCCTGCGCGAGAACCACCTGCTGTCGCCCGGCGACACCATCGCGCTGGGCATGCCGATCTTCACGCCCTACATCGAGATCCCGCACCTGAACGACTACCAGCTCATCGAGGCGCTGATCGACGCGCCGCCGGAGAACAACTGGCAGTTCACCAAGAAGGAGCTGCAGAAGCTGCTCGACCCGAAGGTCAAGGCCTTCTTCCTGTGCAACCCGAGCAACCCGCCGTCGGTGAAGATCAGCGACGAGGTGCTGGGCTACATCGCCGACATCGTGAAGCAGCGGCCCGACCTCATCATCCTGACGGACGACGTGTACGGCACCTTCGCCGACAACTTCCTGTCGCTGTTCGCGATCTGCCCGCAGAACACCATCCTGGTGTATTCGTTCTCGAAGTACTTCGGCGCCACCGGCTGGCGCATGGGCGTGGTCGCCACGCACGAGGACAACATCCTCGACCGCAAGATCGCCGCCCTGCCCGAGGCCAAGCGCAAAGAGCTCGACGCGCGCTACAGCTCCATCACCACCGAGCCGCGCAAGCTGAAGTTCATCGACCGCCTCGTGGCCGACAGCCGCACCGTGGCGCTGAACCACACGGCCGGCCTGTCGACGCCGGTGCAGGCGCAGATGGTGATGTTCTCGCTGTTCTGCCTCATGGACGAGGGCGAGACCTACAAGAAGTCGATGAAGCACATCGTCTCGCGCCGCAAGGAGGCGCTGTACCGCGAGCTCGGCCTGCCGCTGCAGCCCGACCCGAACTCGGTGAGCTACTACCACCTGCTCGACCTGCAGGACATCGCCACGCAGATGCACGGCGAGCGCTTCGGCAAGTGGATCCTCACGAAGCTGCAGCCGAACGAAGCGCTGTTCCGCATCGCCGCCGAAACCAGCATCGTGCTGCTGCCCGGCCGCGGCTTCGGCGGCAAGCACCCCTCGGGGCGCGTGTCGCTGGCCAACCTCAACGAGTACGACTACGCGAACATCGGGCGCTCGCTGCGCAAGATGGCTTCGGAGTACTTTGCGATGTTCGAGAAGGAGGTGGGGGGTGGCAAGGCGGGCACGGCGAAGACCGCCGTGGTCAAGCCCGTGAAGACGGGCAAGGCCGGGAAGAAGAAGTAGCCCTTCTCCCCGGCTACCGGCCCCGCAGGGCGCTCAGCCCGCCCTGCGCGCCGTCAGCCACTGCGACGGCGCCAGGGCCGCCGCCACCACGCGCACCTCGCCGATGTGGCCGAAGAAGCCGTCGGCGCGCGCACCGTCCCACGAGCCGCCGCCCACCACCCAGGGGGCGGTGGCCTTCAGCGTGGCCAGGCCCGGCACGGCCGCCGAGTTGCGCAGCACCGGGGCGCCCTCGACGTACATCGTGGTGTCGTGCGACACCGGGTCGTTGACGATGGCGATATGCACCCAGCGGTCGGCGAGCACCTCGCCCGACCAGTTGGCCTTGGCCGAACGCGTGCCCGTGGTGTTCGGCACCACCTCCCACTGCACCTCGCGCAGGCTCGAGATGGCGAAGAGCATCGGCGGCGATTCACCGTCACCGCCGGTGTAGCCCGCGAGTTCGCCGCGGCGGCCGTCGCGCGTCATGATGTTCATCCACGCGTGCAGCTTGCTGGTCCAGCTCTTGTCGATCTTGACGAAGGCCTCGACGGTGTAGCCGTTGTCCAGCGTCTGCGCATTGATCGGCGCCGAGGCCTCGGTGAGGAAGTAGCTCATCCGCGCCTTGTTGGTGTTCAGGAAGCGCACCGAGCCCGGCGCGGCCGAGAGGCGGTGGCGGTCGTCGGTCCACACGACGTCGCCGTCGGCCGCGCCCACCACGCCGTTCTGGTTCAGGGCATCGCGGCGCAGCGGGTTCACGCCCGTCACGTCCGCGATCACGGTGCCCGGCAGCACCGGCTGGTTCACCGCACCGCCGACGAAGCGCCAGTGCGCCAACGTGTTCGCGACCTTGGGGTAGTCCTCCGCATCGGCGGCGGGCCGCTGCACGGTGGCTTCGGGGTCCTTGTAGTTGGCCAGGATCAGCGCCTTCGCCTGCTCGACCAGCGACTGCTCGACCGTGGCCTCGCCCGCGGCAAAGCCCTTGTTGAAGCCGGCGAAGCGCTGCGCGAAATCCATCTCGATGGTGAAAGCCTCGTTGGGCGTGGTGAGCACGGCCTGATCGAAGGCGTTCAGCGTGGCAGCGGGCTTTTGCGGCACCCAGGGCGAGAACGACAGCACCTTGATCTGCTTGTTCGTCAGGTCGAACTCGTACAGGCGCATCAGGCCGTTGCCGCCCTGGTAGGCCATCTGGTAGTCGACCACCATCTCCTCGACCTTGTGGCCGAAGTCGTTGATCTTCGTGAGGTGCGCGGCGCCGTGATGATGGCCGTTGAGCGTCATGAAGATCTGGTCGTTGTCGCGGATCAGTTTCTCCCACAGCATCTTGCCGTAGTCGGTTTCCAGCGGGCTGGTGCCGTCGGGCGCGATGTTGAGCAACTGGTGGTTGACCAGGATCACGGGCAGCGTCGGGTTCTTCGCGATCACCTGCCGCGCCCATGCGATGCCCGCGTCGGACACGCGCCACGACAGCGACAGCACCATGAACTTCTGGCCCTGCGCCTCGAACACGTGGTACTCGTGGAAGCCGCTGGTGTCGCGCGCGCCGAAGGTGGCCTGCTTCTTCGCGCGCTCGGTGCCGAACCACTGCAGGTAGGGCTCGGCGGCCAGGTTGCGGGCGGCGTCGGTGCCGTTGACGGGGTCGACGCCGTAGTCGACGTCGTTCAGCACGTCGTGGTTGCCGGCCAGCACGCTGTAAGGCAGCTTCGCGTCTTCGAGCACCTTCATGGCCGCATCGGCCACCTTCCACTGGTCGGGCTTGCCGACCTGATCGACCACATCGCCGAGGTGGATGGTGAAAGGAATGTGCAGCGCCTTGGCGTTGGCGGCGATCCACTTCGTCTGCGCCGCGAAGGGCGCGCTGCCGAAGCGCTTGTCGTACTGGTCGCTCTCGGCAGCGGTGGCGTAGCGCGCGTAGAACTGGGTGTCGGGCATCACGGCCAGCGCGAAGCTCGAACGCTTGCTCACGGCAGGTTCTGGCGCGGGCGGGTTGGGCGCCGGTGCGGGAGCGGGCAGCGGGCCGAAACCGGCGCTGCCGCCGCCACCACCGCCGCAGGCGGCGATGAGGGCGCTGCTGCTACCGACGGTGAGCAGGGAGGCGCCGAGCTTGAGCATCTGCCGGCGTTGCGGGACGCGTTCGGTGTCGGGAGCGGAGGGGGAAGAAGAAGAAGACGGGGAAAGCGGAAGCGCGCGTGCGCCGCGCGGGTCGACGGAATCGGACATGACAAGAGAAAACGTTGGGAAGCACCCAGCGTAGGTCGCGGCCATGACTCGGTCATGTAGGGCCCATGACACTTCGCCCCCGAAGCGCCCTCCCCTGAACCCGGTTCAGGCCTTGGCCGCGCGCCCCGACGGTTCGAGCACCACCATCCGCCACGCACACAACGTCCCTGCCACCGCCAGCAGCGCCGCCAGCGCGAACATCGTGCGATACCCCAGCTCCTGCGCCACCGCGCCGCCGAGCAGCACGCCCAGCACGCCGCCGAAGCCGTAGCCGATCACCGTGAACAGCGCCTGCCCGCGTCCGCGCAGGTGGCCGGGGAAGCGACGCGACACCACGGCGATGCAGGCCGTGTGGTGCGCCGCGAAGCTCAGCGCATGCAGCCACTGCGCGATGACCAGCGCCGCGATGAAGCCGCCGAGCCCGGCCGTGAGGCCGAGCCGCGCCACGCCCGCGATGCCGCACACCAGCATCCAGCGCGGCATCGGCAACAGGCCGATGAGCCGGCCCTGCAGGAAGAACCAGACGATCTCGGCCACCACCGACAGCGCCCACAGCAGGCCGATCGTGCTTTTGCCGTAGCCGATCGAATCGAGGTACAGCGAGAAGAACGCGTACACCGAGAAGTGCGACATCACCTGGAAGAACAGCGAGGCAAAGAACCAGCGCACGGCGGGGATGCGCAGCACGGGGCCGATGGGTTCCTTCACGGCGTCGTGCGCGGCCGGCGGCTCGCGCAGGTCGGGCAGCTTCATCGTCGCGAGCAGCACCACGGCCAGCGTGCCGGCGGCCCAGTACGGAAAGTGCTTCATGCCGAAGCGCTCGAACCACTCGCCCGCGACGAACACGGTGACCAGGAAGCCGGCCGAGCCGCACAGGCGGATGCGCCCGTAGCGGCCCCAGTCGCCCGCGACGATCTGCGCCATGGCCGCTTCGGTGAGCGACATCATCGAGCTGGTGTGCGTGAACATCACGAGCAGCACCAGCGCGAGCCACCAGGCGCCGCCGTGCCACCACAGCCCGAAGGAGCTGGCCAGCGCCACCGCGGCGCTGAAGCGCAGCAACTTCACGCGCTGGCCGGTGTGGTCGCTGAGCGCGCCCCAGGCGTAGGGCGCGAAGACGCGCGTGATCGATTGCACCGAGGCCAGCAGGCTGATCGTGAAGATCGGCAGGCCCAGGTCCTTGAGCCACAGCGGCAGGTAAGGATTGAAGAAACCGATGTGCGCGAAGTAGCTGGCCGACAGGCCAGCGAACGCCAACAGGTGGCCGCGCCCGGCGGCCACAGGTGGCGGCGTCGACACTACAGGAAGGACGACTGCGGCGACGCAGCTTCGCTCTTCTCGACGGGCGGGTTCACGTCGCCGCACTGCGCGCGATTGCGCAGCACGTGCTCCATCACCACCAGCGCGAGCATGGCTTCGGCGATGGGCGTGGCACGGATGCCCACGCACGGGTCGTGGCGGCCCTTGGTGATGACTTCGACGGGGTTGTTGTTCACGTCGATGGACTGGCGCGGGCTGATGATCGAGCTGGTGGGCTTGATCGCGATGCTCACCTCGAGGTCTTGCCCCGAGCTGATGCCGCCCAAAATGCCGCCCGCGTTGTTGCTGAGGAAGCCGGTCGGCGTGATCGAGTCGCCGTGCGTGGTGCCGCGCTGCGTGACGCTGTCGAAGCCGGCGCCGATTTCCACGGCCTTCACGGCGTTGATGCCCATCATGGCGTAGGCGATCTCGGCGTCGAGCTTGTCGAACAGCGGCTCACCCAGGCCCACGGGCACGTTCGTGGCGGTGACGCGGATGCGCGCGCCGCACGAGTCGCCCGCTTTGCGCAGACGGTCCATGTAGTCCTCCAGCGCACTCACGTCGGCGATGGGGGCGAAGAAGGGGTTGTTCGGGACGTGGTCCCAGCTCTCGAAGGGAATGGCGATCTCGCCGATCTGCGTCATGCAGCCGCGGAACACCATCCCGTATTTTTCGGCCAGCCACTTCTTGGCGACCGCGCCGGCCGCGACCATGGGTGCCGTGAGGCGCGCCGAAGAACGCCCGCCGCCGCGCGGATCGCGGATGCCGTATTTCTTCCAGTAGGTGAAGTCGGCGTGGCCGGGGCGGAACTGCTGGGCGATCTGCCCGTAGTCCTTGCTGCGCTGGTCGGTGTTCTGGATCAGCAGCGCGATGGGCGTGCCGGTGGTCTTGCCCTCGTACACGCCGGACAGGATCTGCACCGCGTCGGGCTCGTTGCGCTGGGTGACGTGGCGGCTGGTGCCGGGGCGCCGGCGGTCGAGGTCGCCCTGGATGTCGGCCTCGCTCAGGGCCATGCCCGGGGGGCAGCCGTCGATCACGCAGCCGATGGCCGGGCCGTGCGACTCGCCGAAATTGGTGACCGCGAAGAGAGTTCCGAAGGTGTTGCCGCTCATGGCGGGGATTATCCCCACAAAGCGGCAGCCGACTCAGTCGGTGGTGTTTTCCATGCGCTTGGCGAGCGCGCCGAGCTGCAGCTCGATGCTGAACAGCCGCTCGTTCAGCACCGCCGTCTGCAGCCGGATCGCCTCGACGATGGCCTTGGTCTGCGGGTCGGAGGTGCTGTCGGACAGTTCCGCCAGGTCATGCAGCTTCTTGCGCAGTTCGTTGCTCATGGGGCCTCCGTTCGGTCGTGGGATGCGTCGTGGAAGCCCCAGTATGGAGGCTCGTCAACGCTCCGGCAATGCGGCGCCGCCCGGGGGTACGGCGACCTCCTCCGCGTGGGACGCGCCCACCCCGCGCAGCCGCACCGCCACCAGCACGCCGACGAACAGCAGCACCGCGGCGCACAGGCCGGCCACCAGCCGCAGGGCGCGCAGCAGCGCCTCGCGCCCGGTGTCGAGCAGCACGGCGCCGGTGGTACCGGGCAGTTCCCCGGCCAGCGCGACCGCCCCGCCCAGCGTGCTGCGGGCGGCTTCGACCGCGGCCGCATCGGCCAGACCGGCGGGCACGGCGTCGGCCATGGCCGCGCGGTAGATCGCCGCGCCGACGCTGCCGAGGATGGCGATGCCCAGCGCCCCGCCGAACTCGGAGCTGGTCTCCGAGATGGCCGAGGCCACGCCCGCGCGCTCGGGCGGCGCGCTGCCCACAACCAGGTCGGTGGCCAGGGTGAACACCGGCGCCAGGCCGAGCGAAGAGATGACCGCGCTCGTCACCATCCAGGCCAGCCCGCCCTGCGCGGGCAGCAGCACCAGCATGCCGAAGCCCAGCGCCGCCACGCCCAGACCACCGCCCATCACGTAGGCCGGGCACAGGCGCCGCGTGAGCGCGGGCACGATCATCGAACCGACGATGAAGGCGCCGGCGCCCGGCATGCTCCACAGGCCCGCCGCCAGCGGCGGCAGGCCGAGCACCAGCTGCAGATACTGCGCGTTGTACAGAAAGAGCCCGAACATCACGAAGCAGGCCAGCATGTAGGCCCCCAGCGAGACGCTGAAGGCCGGCAGCTTGAACAGGCGCAGGTCGATCATCGGGTTGGCCAGCCGCCCCTGCCGGCGCGCGAACAGCCAGCCCAGCAGCGCACCGGCCGCGATGGCCAGCAGCGACACCGCGTCGGGCCCGTGCTCGGCCACCTGCTTGATGCCGTAGATGGCCGCCAGCACCGCGCCCAGCGAGAGCGCCACACTGGCCAGGTCGAGGGCGCCCGCGTCGGGGTCGCGGTACTCGGGCAGCAGCCAAGGGCCGAGCGCCAGCAGCAGCACCATCACCGGCACGCCGATGAGGAACACCGAGCCCCACGGAAAGAACTGCAGCAGCACGCCGCCCAGCACCGGGCCGATGACGGCGCCGGCCGAGTAGCTCGAGATCCACACGCCGATGGCCACGGTGCGCTGCGCCGGGTCGAGGAACATGTTGCGGATCAGCGAGAGCGTGGACGGCGCCAGCGTCGCCCCCGCCACGCCCAGCAGCGCGCGCGTGGCGATCAGCATGTTGGCGCTGGTCGAGAAGGCCGCAAGCACCGAGGCCACGCCGAACGCCACCGCGCCGATCAGCAGCAACCGGCGCCGCCCGATGCGGTCGCCCAGCGTGCCCATGGTGACCAGCAGGCCGGCCACGAAGAAGCCATAGATGTCGACGATCCACAGCAGCTGCGAGGCGGTGGGCTTGAGGTCTTCGCTGATCGATGGGATCGCCAGGTTCAGCACCGTGAGGTCCATCGAATAGAGCATGCAGGGCAGCGCGATGACGGCCAGCCCCGTCCATTCGCGCGCCGTGGCGCGGGCGGGTGCCGCCCGGTCGAGTGCGCCGCTCATGGGCCGGCTCCGCTGTCGCTTGCCGACCAGGCCTTGCGCACCTCGATGCTGCTCAAGCGTGCCGAGGGAATGCCGGCCGCGAGTTGCAGCGCCTCTTCGTCGCTGTCGGCCTCGACCAGGTAGAAGCCGCCCAGCTGCTCGCTGGTTTCGGCGAACGGCCCGTCGGTGACCGAGAGCTTGTCGTTGCGCATGCGCACCGTGACCGCCGTGCCGGCCGGCTGCAAGGCCTCGGCCACGACGAGCTTGCCGAGCGCCTGCAGGTGGGCGTCGTAGTCGATGTGTTCGTTGATGTAGTGGTCCATGTCCTGCGCCGAGAAGTGGCTCGTCTGCGCGTCGGTTCCGTAGATCAGGCAAAGGTATCTCATGCGGCATTCCCCTCGGGGTTTTCGATCATTTCCATGACGTCGATGGGACGGACTTCGATGGCGCCGTAGCGCGCCATCGGAATGCGGCCCGCCAGCTGGATCGCGGCGTTCAGGTCGCGCGCCTCGACCAGGATGAAGCCGCACAGCTGCTCGCGGGCTTCGGCGTACGGGCCGTCGACGTGCGAGCGCTGGCCCTGGCGCACCTGCACGACCTTGGCGGCGCGCACCGGGCTCAGCGCCTCGGCGGCGATGAAGTGGCCGGCGGCTTCGAGCAGGCGGTCGTAGGCCATCGAGTCGGCATTGAGCGCGCGGCGCTCGTCGGGCGGCAGCGCGCGAAGCACCGCTTCGTCGCAATGAACGAGGCAGAGGTATTTCATGCGGAATCTCCTTGCAGATGTGAGTGAGGACATCACTGGTCGAACGGCGACGGCCGGAATCGACAAGGGGCGTCAAAAATTTTTCGCGTCCGGCAGCGAGGCCAGCTGCCGCTCCAGGAACTGCCGCTCGGGCTGCTGCCGCACCAGCGACAGTGCCTGCAGGTAAGCCGCGCGTGCATCGTCGGTGCGGCCCAGGCGCCGGCACAGTTCGGCGCGCGCGCCATGCGCCAGGTGGTACTTCGCCAGCTCGCCGCGCGCGAGCAGCGCGTCGATCAGCGCGAGCCCCGCAGCCGGCCCGTCGCGCATCGCCACGGCCGCCGCGCGGTTGAGTTCGGCCACGGGCGAGGGATCGAGCCGCAGCAGCACGTCGTACAGGCCGACGATCTGCGGCCAGTCGGTGGCGGCGGCCTCGGCCGCTTCGGCATGCACCGCGGCAATGGCGGCCTGCAAGGTGTACGGGCCGAAGCGGCGCGACAGCAGCGCGCGCTCGACCAGCGCCGCGCCCTCCCCGATCTGCCCGCGGTGCCACAGGCTGCGGTCCTGCGCGTCGAGCAGCACGAGCTCGCCCTGCGCCGAGGTGCGCGCGGCACGGCGCGCGTCGTGCAGCAGCATCAGCGCGAGCAGGCCCAGCGCCTCGGGGTCGGGCAGCAGCTCGGCCACCAAGCGCCCGAGCCGGATCGCCTCGGCCGAGAGGTCGGCGCGCGTCACGCTCTGGCCCGACGAGGCCGCGTAGCCTTCGTTGAACACGAGGTACACCACGCGCAGCACGGCGTCGAGCCGTTCGGGCAGCTCGGCCAGACCCGGCACCTGGTATGGAATGCCCGCATCGCGGATCCGCGCCTTGGCCCGCACGATGCGCTGCGCGATGGTGGGCGCGGGCACGAGAAAGGCGCGCGCGATCTCCTCGGTCGCCAGCCCGCAGACCTCGCGCAGCGTGAGCGCCACCTGGGCGTCGGGCGCCAGCGCGGGGTGGCAGCAGGTGAAGACCAGGCGCAGGCGGTCGTCCTCGAGCGCGTCGGCATCGGGGTCAGCCTCGTGCCAGGCGGGCGCGGGGTCGGCCAGCGTGTCGGTGTGGGCGGTGGCGTCGTCCCACGCCGTGAAGCGCGCCTGCCGACGGATGCCGTCGATGGATTTGAAGCGCCCCGCCGACACCAGCCAGGCGCGCGGGTTGGCCGGCACGCCTTCGCGCGGCCATTGTTCGAGCGCGGCGCGAAAGGCGTCGTGCAGGGCTTCTTCGGCCAGGTCGAAATCGCCCAGCAGCCGCACCAGCGTGGCGAAGATGCGCCGCGACTCGCTGCGGTAGATCGCGTCGAGCGTATCGGCGATCGCCGTCGGTTGTTCGGTCACCCGGTGTCGCCGCCGGCCAGCCAACGCTCGAGCTTGACGAGCGAGCCGGTCCAGCCATGGTTGTGGCCGTCGCGCGCCGCTTCGTCGAAGAACTGCTGGTGCATGAGCACGAGCTCGCAGCCGCCCGCATCGGGTTCGAGTTGCACGGTGACGCGCGACTCGCGCTCGGGCGTGCTGCGCCAGGCCCAGCTGAAGACCAGCCGGCGCTCGGGCACGACCTCGAGGTACGTGCCGCTCACGTCGTGCGTCTCACCGTCGGCCGCCAACATGGTCACGCGAAAGCGCCCGCCCACGCGCAGGTCGACCTCGGCCAGCGGCACGTCGACGATCTCCTCGGGGCCGAACCAGTGCTTCAGCGCTTGCGGGTCGGTCCACGCGCGCCAGACTTTGGCGGGGCTGACGCGGAAGTGCCGCCGGAGCGTGAGCGAGGGGCGATCGGTGCCGGGGCCGGCGTTGGGGCCGGGGGAAGGTTTCGCCATTCGGTGTCCTCCTGGTGGTAGAGAAAGCGCGCCAGGGCATCGAGGCGGCCGGTCCAGAACTTCTCGTAGCGCGAGAGCCACACGGCAGCCTCCTGCATCGGGCCCGGCGACAGCTCGCAGCGCACGACGCGGCCCGCCTTCGTGCGCGAGATGAGGCCGGCGCCTTCGAGCACGCGCAGATGCTTCATGAAGCCGGTCAGCGACATGCCATGCGGTTCAGCAAGTTCGGTCACGCTGAGGCCGCCCTCACCCAGCGCTTCGAGCACGCTGCGGCGGGTCGGGTCGGACAGGGCCGCAAACACGGCGTCCAAGGCATCTGAGTGAACCATGCGGTTGAGTATCTGGAGCGGCCCGTGAGCCGTCAAGCAATGGGCCGTGCGCAGGAACGGTTTATGCATGCTGCATCGCAGCATCATCCCCCGCGAAGGAGCGCCCATGCTGGACCGAACCGCCACCCAGTTCTCCCACGTCAAGCCCGGTGACACCGAGTACGTCTCGGGCGGGTTGCGAGACTTCTTCCTGTACCGCGACCTCGGCATTGCGGCCGCCACGCACGGCAAGGTGATCGCGCACCTGGTCAAGGCCAACATGGCACCGGAAGCGGGCACCGGCTGGCACCGCCACGAGGCGGACTTCCAGATCGTCATCATGCTCAAGGGCTGGGCGCGCTTCATGTACGAGGACAAGGAGACACGCGTCGAGGCCGGCGACGTGGTGCACCAGCGCCCCGGCATCCGCCACTTTCTCTTCGACTATTCGCCCGACATGGAGTACCTGGAGATCGTCTCGCCGGCCGACTTCAAGAGCATCGACGTCGAGCCAGTCTGCGAAATTCCGCCGCCCACGCCCTGGCCCTGAAACCCACGGCCGGCGCGGCTTTGCGCGCCGATAAACTCCTCGCGTCTCACCAGAAACGACAACAACCGAGGAGAGAGAACTTGCGTATTCATACTGCCCGCCTGACGGCCGGCTTGCTGTTCGCGTGCGCCCTGACGGCCACCCACATCAGCAACGCCGCATCCCCCACCACCGCTTCCACAACCTCGACCGCGAGCTCGCTCGAAGCCGAGCAGGAAGCCGCCTTCAAGGCCGCCAAGGCCGTGCAGAAAGCCGGCCCCGCCGACATCACGCTGCGCGACCAGGCCCACCTGAAGCTGCCCGCGGGCTACGTCTGGGTGCCGACGCCCGCCGCCGCGCAGCTCATGCGCAGCATGGGCAACCGCACCGACGACACCTTCATCGGCGCGATCTTCCCTGCCGACGATGGCGACTGGATGGCGGTCGTGAAATTCGTGAAAGAGGGCTACATCAAGGACGACGACGCCAAGGACTGGAACGCCGACGAACTGCTCACGAGCCTGAAGGAAGGCACCGAGGCCGCGAACGAGGAACGCGCCAAGCGCGGCATCCCGGGAATCGAGGTCACGGGCTGGGCGCAGAAGCCGCAGTACGACGCCGCGACGCACCGGCTGGTGTGGTCGGCCCTGTCGAAGAAGAAGGGCAGCGACGGCGGCAACCCCGGCGTCAACTACAACACCTACGCGCTGGGCCGCGAGGGCTACCTGAGCCTGAACCTCATCACCAACGCGAACGACCTCGAGAAGTACAAGCCCGACGCCACCAAGCTGCTCGGCGCGCTGCAGTACGACGACGGCAAGAAGTACGCGGACTTCAATTCGTCCACCGACAAGGTCGCCGCCTACGGCCTGGCCGCGCTGGTGGCCGGCGCTGCCGCGAAGAAGCTGGGCCTGTTCGCGGTCGCCCTCGCCTTCCTGGCCAAGTTCGCGAAGGTCGCCGTGGTGGCGGGCGGTGCCGCGCTGTGGGGCCTCACGAAGCTCTTCAAGAAGAAGAGCTGAGCCTGCAACAGCCCGCCGCGCTCAGCGGCCCGAGAAGCGCGGCGCGCGCTTCTCGGTGAAGGCCTTCACGCCTTCGCGCCCGTCCGCACTGCCCGCGCGTCGGCGCAGCAGGCGGTGTTCCATCTCGAAGTGTTCTTCGATCGGGCGCTCGGTGGCACCCCCGCACAGCGCCTTGATGCCCGCGAACGATGCGGTGGCACCGTTCGCCAGCCGAGTCACCAGCGCTTCGGCAGCCGCCGCCAGTTCGGCGTCCGGGTACAGCGCATCGACTGCGCCCGCCGCCAGGCAGCGCGCGCCGTCGATCGGGTCGCTCAGCATCAGCCATTGCTGCGCGCGCACCGGCCCGATGCGCCGCGACAGGAAATACGAACTCCCCGCGTCCGGCGACAGCCCGATGGCCGCGTAGCCCGTGCGCAGCTTCATCGACTCGGTGGCGAGCACGAAATCGCCGCACAGCGCCAGCCCCACGCCGGCACCGCCGACCGTGCCGTTCACCGCTACCACCAGCGGCGCCGGGTTTTGCGCCAGCCGCAGCAGCGCGGGATGCAGCCGGTCGAGGATGGCGTCAACCAGCTCGGGCAGCTTGTCGCCCGCCGCCACGAAGCTGTCGATGTCGCCGCCCGCGCAGAACACGCGGCCCTCGCCGGTCAGCAGGATGGCGCGCGGTGCCGCTTCGAGCACCTCGTCGATGGCGCGCGCCAGCGCATGGCTGCTCGCCAGCGAGACCGAGTTGGCGCGCTCGGGCCGCTTCAGCACGATGCGGCCGATGCCGTCCTGCACGCCCCAGGCAATGCCTTCTTCGAACTGCATCTCAGATCCCCGTCAGCCCGCCGGTGCACATGAGCGTCTGGCCGCTCACGTAGTCCGACTCGGGCGCGCACAGCAGGTACACCGCGCCGGCCGCCTCTTCGGGCGTGCCGCCGCGGCCCAGCGGGATCGACTGCTCCATCATCGCCAGCAGGCCGGGGTTGACGCCGACCTTGATCTCGCGCCCCTCGATGTTCGCGGTGGTGGCCTCGGCCGTGCTGGCCGTGAGCCGCGTCTGGATAAAGCCGAAGGCCACGCAGTTCACCGTGACGTTCATGCGGCCCCACTCCTTGGCCAGCGTCTGCGTCATGCCGACGATGCCGGCCTTGGCGGTCGAGTAGTTGGCCTGCCCCGCATTGCCGAAGAGCCCGGCCACCGACGAGATGTTGACCACCTTGCGCACCACGCGCCGGCCCGCTTCGCCTTCGGCCTTGGTCAGCGCGCGGATCACAGGCTGCGCGGCGCGCAGGATGCGAAACGGCGCCGTCAGGTGCACGTCGATCATGGCGTACCACTGCTCGTCGGTCATCTTCTGCACCACGCTGTCCCAGGTGTAGCCGGCGTTGTTGACGATGATGTCCAGGCCCTTGAACTCGTTCACCGCCGTGCCGACGAAGCGCTCGGCGAAGTCCGGCGCCGACACGCTGCCGACGCAGGCCACCGCCTGCCCGCCCGCGGCGCGGATGGCCTGCACGGTCTCTTCGGCCGGTGCGGCGTCGAGGTCGTTGACGACGACGCGTGCGCCTTCGCTGGCGAGCTTCAGGGCGATCGCGCGCCCGATGCCGCGGCCCGAGCCGGTGATGAGGGCGACCTTGCCTTCGAGTTTGGGTGTCATGTCTCTTCTCTCTTCTTTCATTCGTTCGTTCAAGGGGTCAGCGCAGCGCCACCAGCGCCTCACCCGCGATGCGCGTCTGGCCGTGCTGGTTGGCGCTGAGCACTTCCACGCGCACGCAGCGCTCACCGTTGTGTTCCAGCTTCTCGACCACGCGGCCGGTGCAGCGCACGGCATGGCCCAGGTGCGTGATGCCCTGGAAGCGCACGTCGAAGCGGCGCAGTTGCGCCTGCGGCACCCATTGCGTGAGCAGCCGGCCGAGCCAGGCCATGCCCAGCATGCCCTGCGCGAACACGTCGGGCATGCCGGCCTTGCGCGCGAAATCGGTGTCGATGTGGATCGGGTTGTGGTCGCCCGAGGCGCCCGCGAAGAGCGCGAGCGTGGTGCGATTCACCGGCGGGAGTTGCAGCGCGGGAAGTTCGTCGCCGACCTGGACGGTGTCGTAGCGGAGGGTCATCGCAGGTTCTTTCTTCAGTGGCGGCAGACGATCACCGTGCGCAGCTCGGCCACGAGTTCGTCGCGCTGGTTGGTGGCGCGCGAGGTCTTCACGACGAACTCGAGCGCGCCGTTCTTCTTGTCGTAGATGTCGCTGATGGTCGAGCGCACCGTCACCGTGTCACCCACGCAGGCGGGGCGGTGGTAGCTGAAGCTCTGTTCGCCGTGCAGCAGCTTGGCCAGCGGAATCTGCAGGTCGGTGAGCAGCCGGTCCGAGGCACCCGAGTCCAGTTCGGCCGCGAACAGGAAGGTGGGCGGCGCCGGCAGGTCCGGGTAGCCGGCATCGCGCGCGGCGGCGGCATCGGTGTAGACCGGGTCGGTCTCGCCGATGGCCTTGGCGAAGAATTGCAGCCGGCTGCGCTCGATGGGCAGCACCGAAGCGGGCAGTTCGTGGCCGATCCATTTCTTGTCGATCATGGGTGGCCCTGCCCTCAGACGCGTTCGTACAGCGTGACCACGCAGGCGCCGCCAAGGCCCAGGTTGTGCTGCAGCGCCATCCGCGCGCCTTCGACCTGGCGCTTCTCGGCCGTGCCGCGCAGCTGCTGGACCAGCTCCGTGCATTGCGCGAGCCCTGTCGCGCCGAGCGGGTGGCCCTTCGACAGCAGCCCGCCGGACGGGTTGGTGACGACCTTGCCGCCGTAGGTGTTGTCGCCATCGACCACGAACTTCTCCGCGCCGCCCACCGGGCACAGGCCCAGCGCCTCGTAGCTGATGAGTTCGTTGTGCGCAAAGCAGTCGTGCAGCTCGACCACATCGATGTCCTGCGGGCCGACACCGGCCGCGTCGTAGACCTTCTGCGCGGCTTCCTGCGCCATGCTGAAGCCCACCACCTCGCGCATGTCGCGCGCCTCGAAGGTGATGGCGCGGTCGGTCGTCATGGCCTGCGCCTTGATGCGCACGCTGCGGTCCAGGCCATGGCGCTCGGCGAAGCGCGGCGAGCAGACGATCGCCGCGGCCGCGCCGCAGGTCGGCGGGCAGGCCATGAGCCGCGTCATCACGCCGGGCCACATCACGGGCGCGGCCATCACCTCGTCTTCGGTGACGACGGTGCGAAACAGCGCCACCGGGTTGTTCGACGCATGGCGACTGGCCTTGGCGCGGATCTTCGCGAAGGTCGACATCTGCGTGCCGTACTGCTGCATGTGGGCCAGGCCGGCACCACCGAAGTAGCGCAGCGCCAGCGGCACCTGCTCGTTGCCGACCAGCTCGTCGGTGATCGATTCGAAGTGGTCGAACGGACTCGGGCGGTCGTTGAACACCGCGCCCAGCGCGCCGGGGCTCATGTGCTCGAAGCCCAGCGCCAGCACGCAGTCGGCCGCGCCGCTGGCCACGGCCTGGCGCGCCAGGAACAGCGCGGTCGAGCCGGTGGAGCAGTTGTTGTTGACGTTGACGACCGGAATGCCGGTCATGCCGACTTCGTACAGCGCGCGCTGGCCGGCGGTGGAGTCGCCGTACACGTAGCCGACGTAGGCCTGCTGCACCAGCTCATAGCCGATGCCGGCGTCTTTCAAGGCGGCGTTGGTCGCGTGCGCGGCCATCTGCGGGTAGGGCTGGTTCGCGCCCGGCTTGGTGAAGGGGATCATGCCGACACCGACGACGTAGACATCCTGGCTCATGAGGGGCTCCTGAAGTGAATGAGTGAGTGAAATGGGAAGAGAAACAGGGCTCAGGCTACGCTTCGTTGGCGCCCTTGCCAAAACGGTTCGCGCAGCCGGGTCTTGAGCACCTTGCCCGCACCCGACAGCGGTAGTGCCTCGACCACCGCCACGCTGCGCGGGCACTTGTAGTTCGCGATCAGCGCCTTGCAGTGCGCGATGAGTGCATCGGCCGCCAGTTGCTGCTGGCCCGGCTTGAGCACGAGCACCGCATGCACGGCCTCGCCCCATTCCTCGCTGGGGATGCCAATGACCGCGCAGGCCGCCACGGCCGGGTGCTGGTTGATGGCGTTCTCGACCTCGGCCGAATAGATGTTCTCGCCGCCGCTGATGATCATGTCCTTCAGGCGATCGACCACGAAGATGTAGCCGTCGTCGTCCATGTACGCGCCGTCGCCGGTGTGCATCCAGCCGCCGCGCACGGCCGCGGCCGTCTGCGCGGGCTGGTTCCAGTAGCCCTGCATCACGTTGGGGCCGCGCACCGCGACTTCGCCCACGGTGCCGCGCGGCACTTCGGCGCCCTCGCTGTCGACGATGCGCACCTCGGTGCAGTAGCTGGCGCGGCCCGCCGAGCGCAGCTTGCCCCGCCGCTGGCCTTCGGCCGTGTGGTTGCGCGCCGGGTTGATGGTGGCCAGCGGCGACAGCTCGGTCATGCCGTAGGCCTGCACGAAGTCCACGCCCGAAAAGGCCGCCATCGCGCGGTTCAGCACCGCCTCCGAGATCGGCGAGGCGCCGTAGGTGATGCACTTCAGGCTGCTCAGGTCGCGCGGCTCGCGCATCGCCGGATGGTCGACCAGCATCTGGATCATGGTGGGCACCAGCAGCGCGTGCGTGACGCGGTCTTGCTCGATGGCGTTCAGCACCGCTTCAGGGCTGAAGGCCGGAATGATCGCGTGCGTGTTGCCCTCGAACCAGTGCGGTGCGGCCAGGCCCATGTCGGCCAGGTGGAACATCGGCGCGGCATGCAGGTAGCAGCCCTCGGGCGAGGCCAGGCCCTCGGCGTGCAGGGCCAGCCCCGAGCTGCCCATGTTGGTGTGGCTCAGCATCACGCCCTTGGGAAAGCCCGTGGTGCCGCCGGTGTAGAAGATGCCGGCCAGGTCGTCGTCGCAGCGGCCGGCGTCGGGCACCGGCGAGGCGGCCTCCAGCAGCGCCTCGTAGCCGAGCATGCCGGGCGGCGTCGGGCCGTCGCCGCAATAGATCACCTCGCGCAGGCTGGTGGCCTGCCCGCGCATCTGCTCGACCACCGGGCGGAAGGTGTCGTCCACCAGCAGCAGCGTGGAGCCCGAGTCGTCCAGCGAGTACAGAATTTCGGCCGCCGACCAGCGGATGTTGCAGGGGTTGAGCACGCCGCCGCCCCAGGGCACGGCCATCTGGTATTCGAGGTAGCGCGCGGAGTTGAGCGCCAGCATGGCGACGCGGTCGCCCTGCTGCATGCCGAGCCCCTGCAGGGCGCCCGCCAGGCGCGCGACCCGCTCGGCATAGGCGCGAAAGCTCAGGGTGCGGCCGGCGGCGCGCACGGCGATCCGGTCGGGGTGCTGCTGCACGCTGCGGTGCAGCGACTGGGTCAGGTACATGGCGGTTGTCTCCGTTCGGTTCTTGTGTGAACGCATGGTAGAAACCGCGCCGTGCCGCGGCGATTGCGCATCGCATCGCCCGCATGGCAGAAAACCTCAATCGACACCCGCGCCGCCACCGGGTCTGATCCGCTCACGCATGCTGCAACCGCCCGTCACCATTCCGATCGTGTTCGTCCAGGGCATGCTCTCGGGCGTGCGCGCGCGCGGCGACGACGCGCCGATCTGCATCGACACCGCGTTGCAGGACGCCGGCATCGCCCCCGCCCTGCTCGACGCGCCGGGCGCGCGCGTCACGGCCGAGCAGTACGTGGCGCTGTTCGCGCTGCTGATGGAGCGGCTGGACGACGAGGCCCTGTGCTTCCTGTCGCGCCGCCTGCGCTGCGGCAGCTTCGCGCTCATGACCCGCGCCACGATGGGCGCGCCCACCCTCGAAGTGGCGCTGCGGCGCGTGGCCCGCACCTTCAGCCTGCTGCAGGACGACCTCGAGATGGTGCTGCTGCACGAAGGGCCGCTCGCGGGCTTCGGCCTGCGGGTACAGGGCATGCCGAGCGCGCCGCTGAACTTCCTGCACGAGCTGATGCTGCGCGTGTACTGGCGGCTCTTTGCCTGGCTGCACGGCGGCCGGCTGACGGCGCGTCGCTTCGACTTCGGCTTCGAGCAGCCGCCCTACGCGGCGCGCTACAACAAGGTGTTTCCCGCGCCGCTGCAGTTCGGCCAGCCGCTGTCGGCCGTGTGGTTCGACGCCAGCGCGCTGGCCACGCCGATCCGCCGCGACGCGCGGGCCATGCGCGACTTTCTGGCCGCCGCGCCGGCCCACGTGATTCTGCCGCCGCTGGGCGAACTGGCCGTGAGCGCGCGCGTGCGCACCGTGCTGCAACAGCACCGTCCGGCCTGGGCCGACCTGGCCACGGCCGCGCGCAGCCTGCACATGTCGGTGAGCACGCTGCAGCGCCACCTGGCCACCGAGGGCACCTCGTTCCAGTCGCTCAAGGACCAACTGCGGCGCGACGTGGCCATCGTGCGCCTGAACACCAGCACCGTGCCGCTGGCGGCGCTGGCCGAAGAGCTGGGCTTTTCGGACAGCGCGGCGTTCCAGCGCGCGTTCAAGACCTGGACCGGCGGGGCGCCGGGGTCGTACCGGCGGCGGCCGAATCCGGAGCCGGACTCGGCCCCCGAGGCTTGAAGCTACCCGCCTACCACTTGACCCGCACGCCGAGCGATCCGTTGATCGAACTCTTCACCTTGGCATCGCCGCCCGAAGACCACAGCTTGCCGATTTCGCCGTACAGGCTGGTCGCCTGGCTCAGCGCCAGCGTGAAGCCGCCTGCGAGTTCGGTGCTGGTGCCGCCGGTGGGTGCCGCGATGTCGGTCGTGGTCGCGCCGTTCACGAAGCGCGCGATGTCGGTGCCGCTCGAGGTCTTGTAGATGTTGACGCGGCCGTACGGCTGCAGCACGCCCACGCCGGTGTCGATCTGACCCTTGACCCGCACGCCCGCGCGGGCGATCCAGCCGCTGTCGGCTTGGGGTTGCGCGATGGCACCGACGATGGCCGAGTTGCCCAGGTCCATGTGGTGGTGGATCAACTGCAGCTGCGGCTCGATGCGCCAGCCGCTGCCGCCGATCGCAAAGGACTGACCCACTTCGATCGAGCCCAGCAAGCTGTTCCCCTTGCCGCCCACGCCGGCGCCGAGCATCGGCTCGACCGTGTAGCGTTGACGGCCCGACTGCACCACGGCATCGGCATAGAAGCCGCTGTCGGCGGTGTAGGTGCCGTACACGCCGACGTACTGGCTGCGCAGGTCGTTGCGGCCCACCGCGAGGTTGCGGATGCCGCTGGCAAAGCCGCTCACGCGGGCATCGCCGTCGAGCTGGCCGACATACAGGCCGGCGCGCCAGTTCGGCGTGGCGAGCAGGTCGGTGCCGGCCTGGAAGCCGGTGAGGCGGCCCTTGCTCGTGGGCGAGACGGTGCCGCCCTGCTGGATGTCGATGTCGGTGGAGAGCACGCGGGCCCAGGCGCGGCGGTCCGATCCCGTCGGTGTGCTCGCGGCGCCCTTCACATCGTCGTCGCCCACGCGCTTGCGCACATCGCCGAGCATCGCGAGGTTGCCCTGGCGCAGCTGGCTCGGCAGTGCGGCGTAGAGCGCAGCCTCCGGTCGGTAAGTGACGACGGGCAAGCCCACCGGCTGGCCCGGCGCCACCGCATCGGTGGTGGAGCGCAGGTACCAGCTCTCGCCCGCGCCCTTCGCATCGGCGGCATGCAGGCGGTACTCGTAGGCGCCTGCGTCGACGTGGCCGCCGGCCAGCGAGAAGGCGTCCTTCGTGGTCTGCGCGGTGCTGGTCGCGCCGTTCTGCGCGGTGATGACCTCAATGCCGTTGCCGCTCGTGAGTGCGCCCAGGCCGCCGAGGTTGCCGATCTGCACCTGGGTCTTGCCGCTGGCGACGGCGGTGGGGCCGTCGAGCACGAGGCGGTCGGAGGGGCCGGTGCCGTTGAGTGCCGTGCTCAGCTTGAGCACGCCGTTGTTGCCAACGTAGGCGCCCTTGACGGTCAGCGTCGTACCTGCGGTCACAGCGGCCAGCGACACGGTGCCGCTGTTCGCCAGCGATGCCACGGTCTGATTGAAGCCCGCCAGGTCGAGCGTGGCACCTGTGGCCACGCTGTGCGCAGAAGCCGCGCTCAGCGTGTTCACCGCGCCGGCCTTCAACGTGCCCTGCGCCACGTTCGTCGCACCGGTGTAGGTGTTGGCGCCCGACAGCGTCAGCGTGCCCGTACCCTGCTTGGTGATGAATCCACCGCCGCTGATGGCACCGCTCAGCGTGCCGCTGAACGCACCGGTATCGATGACCGGGTCGTTGTTGCCCGTCAGCTTGATGGTGTTGGCAATCGTCAGGCCGTTCGCGCTGAAGCCCAGCGTGGTGTCGTCGTCCATCGACAGCGTGCCGGTGCCCAGTGCCTGGCTGTGGCCCACGTTCAGGCGGCCCTGGCGCAAGGCGGTCCCGCCGGTGTGCGTGTTCTCGCCCGACAACGTGAGCGTGCCCGTGCCGACCTTGACGAGCGAGCCACCGACGCCGGAGATCACGCCCGAGATTTCGGTGTCGGTGTTCAGGGCGCCCGTGGTCAGCGCTTTCGCGCCAAGCAGCACCCGGCCTGCGCCTTCGAGCGAACCGATGGTGGTGCCCGGCGTGCCGAGTTTGGACAGGAAGACCGTGCCACCGGCCTTGTTCACCACGCTCGCCTGGGCGGCCGTTGCGTTGTCGCGCATGTCCAGCGTCCCGCCAGCCTCGTTGACGATGGTCGCCTGCTCGGCGGAGGCATCGTCCCAGAGGTTGGTCGCGCCGCCGGCGAAGTTGGTGATGTGGGCCTTGCCCGCCTTGGCGTCGAACCAGACCGTGACCTGGCCGCCGCGGTTCTCGATGGTGGCGTTGCCGGCGGTTGCGTTGCCACGGAAGTCGATCGATCCACCGGCATGCGCCACCAGGGTCGCGCGGCCGGCCGAAGCGTTGTCCTGGAACTGGACGAAGCCGCCGTTGCCCGGCTGGGCGGCGCCCGCCGTGATCTGCAGGCTTTCCGCGTCCGCGCTGCCGCTGAAGACCAGGCCGGCGCCACTGCTCACGCCCACGGGGCCGGTGCCCACCGCGCCTGTCGCGCCCACATTCAACGTGCCGCCATCGATCTGCGTGCCGCCCTTGTAGCTGTTGGCCGAATTGAGCAGCAGCTCGCCGCCGCCGATCTTGCGCAGGCTGCCCGCGCCGCTCATCGTGCCCGCGAAGCTGCCGCTGGCCACCTGGTCGAAGGCCACCCGGGCGTCGTTGACGATGGGGCCGCGCAGGCTGGTGGTGTCGCCCTGCAGCGTGCCGGCGCGCACGAGCGTTCCGCCGGTGTAGGTGTTGGCGCCCTTCAGGATCAGCGTGCCCAGGTCGTCCTTCGTGAGGCCGCCCGCGCCGCTCAGCACCGACGCGATGGTGGCCTGCATCTGCGCCCCCGAGGCCGTGCCGTCGCCGACCTTGATGACGGTGTTGGCATTGCCCAGCGTCAGTGCGTCGCCGGTGACGACATAGCCGCTGGTGGAGAACTGCGCGCCATCGATGCTGATCGCGCCGCCCGTGTTGTCCACCCGGACCGTGCCGGCCGCGCCGCCGAACAGCGCGAACTGGTTCTGCTGCCAGCCGGTGTTGGTCTTGCCGTTGGCGCCGGTCCAGCTGTCGGACGGATCGTTGAGGGTGGAGTTGCCGATGCGCCAGGTGCCGGAGCCGCCGCTGATCGTGCCGTCGTTGTAGGTGGAAGCGTCGCCGCTCGCGCCGTCCCAGAAGCCGAGCGACACGCCCTTGCTGTTGATCAGGTTGATCTCTCCAAGCACGGACGACTGCACGTGCAGGTCACCGGCTGTCGTGCCCGCGGGCGCGGTGCCGATGTTCAGGCCGTTGTCGATCAGCGAACCGGAGTAGCTGATCAGGCGGTACAGGCCGGGTCCGAAGGTGCCGCCGGCCGATTGCGCCACGTTGAGCGTGCCGTCGAGCACGAGGCCGCCGTTGACCTTGACGAGGTCGTTGAGCGGGCCACCCGGCACGCCCGCCTGGCCCAGCTCGTAGCTCAGGAAGGCGCCGGGGTCGAAGCGCAGCATGCCGGTGGTCAGCGTGCCGAGGTTGCTGCCCGGTGCGAGCGTCGCGCCGTTGGCGATGGTGACCTGGCCCGCGATGCTGCCGCCGCCGCTGAGCGTGGCGCCGTTCTTGACCTGCACCGTGCTCGTGCCCGTGGCGCTGCCGGTGGTGTTGTTCACGCGCAGCGTGCCGGCGTTGACCTCGGTCGCGCCGCTGTAGGTGCTGGCGCCCGTCAGTTCCAGCACGCCCACGCCGCTCTTGGACAGGGTGCCGGAGCCGCTGATGACGCCTGCGTAGCTCAGGCTGTCCGCGCGGTCGAAGACCAGGTCGCCGTCGTTGGCGATGTTCCCTGCGATGCTGCCGGTGGTGCCACCCGCGCCGATCTGCAGGATGTTGCCGGCCACGACGGTGGTGGTGCCCGTGAAGGTGTTGTCGCCGGTCAGGGTCAGCTTGCGTGCTCCCTTCTGCAGGAGGCTGCCGGTGCCGCTGATGTTGCCGGCGAAGGTGGTGTCGGCGCTGCGGTTGAACACCAGCGCGGCGTTGTTGGCGATGTTGCCGACGATGCTGCCGCTGTCGCGGATCTCCAGGATGCCGGCGTTGAGGGTCGTGCCGCCGGTGTAGGTATTGGCAACCTCAAGGCTCAGCGTGCCCGCGCCCTCCTTGACCAGGGTTCCTCCACCCGTGATTTCCGCGCGCACCGCCAGCGTGGCGGCCTGGGCGTCGAACACGTTGTTGCCAGCACCCAGGCCGATCTTGTAGCCCGCGCCAGGCGTGAGGGTCAGCTGGCTGCCGCTCGCACCACCGCGGTAGGTGACACCGGCAACGGTGACGTTGTCGCCCAAGGTCACGGTGTAGCTGCCAGTGGCATCGCTGCCCGCCGCGAACACGGCGCTCGAGCCGTCGATCCACGCCACGGTCGGGCCAACTCCGCCCGCGTCGACGTTCCAGAAGCGCTGCGCATTCGTACGGCCCCACACGCCCGATGGCGCGCTGCCGCCCGCGCCAGCCGATGTGCCGTCCAGGTCCCAGTAGTAGGTGCCGGCAGCCAAGGTTACCGGCGTCAGGCGCAGGGTCGTGTTGCCATCAGACGGGAGGCCACTCGAGTACCCAGCCACGTACGACGTGTAGCCCCCGAGCGCGCTCGCCAGGCTTCCGCCCCAGGCGACTTGGCCGCCTTGCCCCGCCAGGATGGCGGCCAAGCCCGCGTCATTGAGCGCCACGGTCAGCGCGCTGGAATTCGGCGTCGAAGGCGACACCTCGGCTTGGCCGATGGCGAGGCCGCTTCCCAGTTCGTCGAACCTCGCGAGGTCGACGCCGGGAGAGGAGAGCCCTGGAATGTCGCCCGTGTACCGGTGGAATTGCAGCACCGTGCCTGCGGCCGGTATGCCACCCAGGCTGAAGGCATTGAACTGAAACGCCGCCGTGATCACCTGGTCCGGCGCCAGGGACAGGTTCGGTACGTTGAAGACAAAGTACGACCGGTAATTTCTGCAGGCAGAAGTGCAATCCGAGCCCGTGACGTAGTTGTAGTTCCCCACCACATGAGGATCGACATCGCTCTGCCACCCCCGGTCGGACGTGTTGAGCATGATGTCCGGCACTGCGGCTGCGGCGCCCACCCCGGCCAGCAGTCCCGCCGCCGCCAGCACAACACCGCCCGCGAGCTTGCCGCGTGCGCGCGTGAGTTCGGAAACAGCCACCCAGGCCCCCAACGACGAGTTCCAGAGGCTGCGATGTGCTTTGTTCATGGGGAGAAAAACCTTGAAAAGAGAGGCCGACTGCACCAAAAATGGGCAAATCGTCAGGAAACGTTTATTTTTGTAAATAAACTGTTTCCGACCTATCACCAGAACTGGTTATTCATGCACCCCGTCGCCTTGCTGGGTTTTCGGAAACTTCCGAACGTCCAGCAATCCGGCGCGACAATCCGCCGCATGGCCACCGCACCCGAACTCCCTCCCCTCAACCGCCAGTTCGTCGCCCATTTCGGCGAAATGGGCAGCAAGTGGGGCATCAACCGCACCGTCGGACAGATCTACGCGCTGATCTTCTTGTCGGAGCGCGCGCTCAATGCCGACGAGATCGCCGAGCTGCTGGAGTTCTCGCGCTCCAACGTGAGCATGGGCCTGAAGGAGCTGCAGGCCTGGCGCCTCGTGCACCTGCGCCACCACGCGGGCGATCGCCGCGAGTACTTCGAGGCGCCCAAGGACGTGTGGGAAATCTTCCGCGTGCTGGCCGAGGAGCGCCGCCGCCGCGAGATCGAACCCACGCTCTCGATGCTGCGCAACGCGCTGCTCGAATCGCCCACGAGCGACGCCGAGCGCCACGCGCAGGCCCGCATGCGCGAGATGCACGACCTGATCGACCGGCTGATGAAGTGGTTCGACGACGTGCAGCGCCTGGCGCCCGAGACTGCGATGCAGCTCATGGGCATGGGCGCGACGGTGACGAAGGTGCTGACGCTGAAAGACCGCCTCACGGGCGGTGCGTCGAAGAAGAGCAAGGGCCCCGCGGGCGAAGACTGAGCCGCGCGGGACGAAGAGCTACACCTTCACAGCCGTTCCTGCCCCTGCGGGGCTTCCGGCAGGCCGAGCTTTTCCTTGCGGATAGCCTCGTCGTCCATGAGTTCGTACCACATGGCGTTGAGCACGGCGAAGGCGGCTGCCAGCGGCAGGCCGAGGATCCAGGCGAAGTACCACATGTCTTTTTCCTTCCCGTTTCAGTAGGCGTGTCCGCTCTCGTCGCGGATGGCTTGTTCGTCGACCTTGCCCCACAGCACGTGGTAGACCCAGGTGGTGTAGGCCACGATGATCGGGATGAAGATCGCGGTGACCACCAGCATGATGAACAGCGTCAGGTGGCTCGACGACGAATCCCACACCGTGAGGCTGGCGCGCGGGTCGATCGACGAGGGCAGGATGAACGGGAACATCGACGCGCCCACGCTCAGGATGATGCCGGCGATGCCCAGCGCCGCCGTGAGCAGCGCGAACCCCGGCCGGCGCAGCACCAGCCCGAGCAGCGCGCCCAGCGTGCCGACGAAGCCCGCCGCCGGCGCGGCGATGGTCCAGGGGTGCGCCGCGTAGTTGCCCATCCAGGCACCGGCATGCAGTTCGACGGTCTTGAGCATCGGGTTCGACGGGCCCACCGCGTCGACCACGCTGCTGATGCGAAAGCCCCCGATGCCCATGGCCAGCCACACGCCGGCCAGCGCGTAGAACACGAGCGTGAGCACCGCCGCGACCATGCCGTAGCTGCGCGCCCGCTCGGCCACCGGCCCGGCGGTCTTGAGCAGCAGCCAGGCCGCGCCGTGCATCACCAGCATCGCCACCGACACCAGCCCGCAGAGGATGGCGAAGGGGTTCAGCAGGCCGAAGAAGCTGCCGTCGTAGAAGATGTGCATGTCGGCGCCGAAGCGGAACGGCACGCCCTGCAGCACGTTGCCCACGGCCACGCCGCAGATCAGCGCGGGCACGAAGCCGCTGAAGAACAGCACGCCGTCCCAGCGCGCGCGCCACTGCGGCGACTCGCGCTTGCTACGGAACTTGAAGGCCACCGGCCGCAAAATCAGCGCCGACAGGATCACGAACATCGCCAGGTAGAAGCCCGAGAACGACACCGCGTACAGCTGCGGCCAGGCCGCGAAGACGGCGCCCCCGCCCAGGATGAGCCACACCTGGTTGCCCTCCCACACCGGGCCCACGCTGTTGATGACCACGCGCCGCTCGATGTCGTTGCGCGCGGCAAAGGGCAGCAGCATGCCGGCGCCCAGGTCGAAGCCGTCGGTCACCGCGAAGCCGACCAGCAGCACGCCGATCAGCAGCCACCAGATGAAGCGCAAGGTGTCGTAGTCGAGGAGTGTGTGGAGGATCATGCGGCGCTCCCGGTCGAGGCAGAAGAGGAAGACGTGGCGGCACGCGCCGGCGGAATGTGCGAGCGTGCATCGCCCTCGGTGGGCGCATGCTCGACCTCGGGCCCCTTGCGGATGGCCTTGAGCATCAGCTTCATCTCGATGATGAGCAGCGTGGTGTAGATCGCGATGAAGCCCGCGAGCGTGATCAGCAAGGTCGTCACGCCCAGGTTCGACACGGCCACCGCGGTCGGCAGCACGCCCTCGATCACCCAGGGCTGGCGACCGAACTCCGCCACCAGCCAGCCGGATTCGATGGCGATCCACGGCAGCGGAATCGCCCACACCGCCACCTTGAGCAGCCAGCGGTGGCGGTCGAGCGCACGGCGCGCCGACAGCACGAAGAAGGTGCCCGTCAGCAGGATCAGCAGCATGCCGATGCCCACCATCACGCGGAACAGCCAGAACAGCGGCGCCACCTGCGGCACGGTGTCCCACGCGGCCTTGGCGATCTGCTCGTCGGTGGCCTGGCGCGGGTCGTCCACGTAGCGCTTGAGCAGCAGCGCGTAGCCCATGTTGATGCCGTTGTCCTCGAAGTCGCCGCGCACGCCCTGCGTGACCTTGTCGGCACCGCCGGCCTCGCGGATCTTCTGCAGCGCGTCGTAGGCCTTCAGGCCCTCGCGGATGCGGGCCTCGGCGCGCTTCACGAGCTCGTCGATGCCGGGCATCACGGTGTTGAGCGAGCGCGTGCCGATGAGGCCCATCACCGCCGGGATGTGGATCGCGTAGTGCGTCTCGCGCGCCTTCTGGTCGGGGAAGCCGATCACGGTGAAGGCGGCGGGCGCGGGCTGCGTCTCCCACATGCCTTCGATGGCGGCCAGCTTCATCTTCTGGTGTTCGCCCGAGAGGTAGCCGCTCTCGTCGCCGAGCACCGCCACCGACAGCGCGGCGGCCAGGCCGAACGATGCGGCCACGGTCATCGAGCGCTTGGCCAGTTCGATGTGGCGGCCCTTGAGCAGGTACCACGCCGACACGCCGAGCACGAACACCGCGGCGCACACATAGCCGGCCGACACGGTGTGCACGAACTTGGCCTGCGCCACCGGGTTGGTCAGCACGGCGGCGAAGTCGGTCACTTCCATGCGCATGGTCGCGGGGTTGAAGGCCGCGCCCACGGGGTTCTGCATCCAGCCGTTGGCGATGAGGATCCACAGCGCCGAGAAGTTGGAGCCGATGGCCACGGCCCACGTCGCGGTCAGGTGACCGACCTTCGAGAGCTTGTCCCAGCCGAAGAAGAACAGGCCCACGAAGGTCGCCTCCATGAAGAAGGCCATGAGCCCTTCGATGGCCAGCGGCGCACCGAAGATGTCGCCGACGTAGTGGCTGTAGTAGCTCCAGTTCATGCCGAACTGGAACTCCATCACGATGCCGGTGGCCACGCCCATCGCGAAGTTGATACCGAACAGCACGCCCCAGAACTTGGTCATGTCGCGCCAGATGACGCGCCCGGTCATCACGTAGACCGTCTCCATGATGGCCAGGATGATCGACAGTCCGAGCGTCAACGGCACGAACAGGAAGTGGTACAGCGCCGTCACGGCGAACTGCAGGCGCGAGAGCGCGACGATGTCAAGGTCCATGGGGGCTTCCTTTATGTGTTCTGTTCGTTCGGTCGGTACGGGCTCGGGTCAATCAGGCCGCAGGCTGCGCAGTGCGGCCTCGAAGGCCTCCGTGCCACGGCGCAGGTCGGCGACGATGCGGCCCTGCGCCATGCACATGAGGCGGTCGGCCAGCGCGGCTTCGCGGCGCAGGTGCGTGGCGATCAGCAGCGTGCGCGCGCCGGCCTGCTGCGACAGGCGCTGCAGCACGTCGTGCGCGGTGGCGGCGTCGAGCGCCTCGGTCGGTTCGTCGAGCAGCCACAGCGGCACGGGCCGCAGCAGCAGCCGCGCGAGCGCGAGCCGGCGCGACTGCCCGCCCGAGAGGCCGAGGCCGCCTTCGCCCAGGCGCGTGTCGAGGCCGTTGGCCAGCGCGCGCACGTCGACATCGAGGCCGGCGGCGTGCAGCACGGCCCACAGGCGCTCGTCGCTCGCTTGCGGATCGGCCAGGCGCAGGTTGTCGCGCAGGCTGTCCTGGAAGAGTTCGGTGCGCTGGGTCAGCAGGCAGGCCGGTTGCGCCTGCACGTGGCCGGCACGTGGCGTGAGGTCGCCGGCAATCACGGAGAGCAGCGTGGACTTGCCTGCGCCACTGGCGCCGATCAGTGCGACGCGCTCGCCGGCGTTCAGGTTCAGCGACACGCCGCTGAGCACTTCGACGAGGCTGCCGGGGTGCATGACGGTGAGCTGGTCGACCTGCACCGCCGCCGTCTGCGCGGTGCGAGCGGGGCGCGCGCCCTCTTCCACCAACGGGTCCAGCCGTGGAGCCAACCGGCGCACGGCCAGCCAGGTGCGTCCTGCATCGAGCGCGCCACGCCGCAGCGCCGCGAACGGTTCGGTAGCGGTCAGTGCGATCAGCAGTGCGAGCGCCGCGCCGGGGGCGCCGATGACACCTTCGCTCACCAGCGCGCCCACGGCCAGCAACACGCCGACCAGCGTCAGCGTGCCCGCGCTGCCGTAGGCGAAACCGGCCGCGGCTTCGAGCTTGTTCAGCGCGAGGTCGGCCTGCGCGAGGTGCGCGTCGGCATTCATGAGCGCGGCGCGCTGGGCGTCGAGCCGGCCTGCCATCGCGAGGTCGGCCTGGCCTGCGACCAGGTCCACGGCCCGTGCGCGCAGCGCTTCCACGGCATGGGCGCGCTGCCGCGCCGGCTGCCGCGCACGCCGCGCGATGAGGAACGCCAGCCCCCAGCCGACGGCGCAGAGCCAGAGCGCGATCGCCACGCCCATCCCCACATGCATGAAGCCGAGCACGATGCCCGCCAGCAGCGCCGCGCCCAACGCCGCAGCGGCGGGCACGAACAGGCGCAGGTAGAGCGACTCGAGCGCGTCGATGTCGGACGTGAGACGGAACAGCAGCCGCGCCGGCCGCATCAGCAGGTCGCGCGCGGCCTCGGGGCGCGCCCAGCCGCGGAACAGCCGCACGCGCAGTTCGGCAAGCACGGCGAAGGTGGCGTCGTGCGTGACCAGCCGCTCGCCGTAGCGCGACCCCGTGCGCCCGAGCGCCAGCAGCCGGATGCCGGCCGAGGGCATGAAGACATCGAAGGTGAAGGCCGTGGCCGCATGCAGGCCCGCGAGCGCGGTCGCGGTGATGAACCAGCCCGACAGGCCCAGCAGCGCCATGCCCGCGAGCACGGTGACGGCCGCGAGCAGGCAGCCCAGCAGCAAGGCGCGCGGCTGGGTCGCGAGGAAGGGACGCAGCACGAGGCGCAGGTCGCGCCAGCGCGGGGAATGGGTGGCGCGGCGGCTCATGCGGCCTTCTCCACCAGCGGCTCGGGGCCGAGGCTCACCGTGCGGTCCATGCGCGCGGCCAGCACCGGATCGTGGGTCGAGACGATCAGCGTCCGGCCGCGGGCGAGCGCCACCAGTGCGTCGGCCACGCGCGCGGCGGTGGCGGTGTCCAGATGGGCCGTGGGCTCGTCGGCCAGGATCAGGTCGGCATGCGGATGCACCGCGATGCGCGCCAGCGCCAGCCGCACGGCCTCGCCGCCCGACAGGCCGCTGCCGCCCTCGCCCAGCGCGGTGCCGGGATGGGCCTGCGCCACGTCGTCGAGCGCCGCGAAACGCATCGCCTCGGCCACCTCGGGCGCGCCGACGTCGGCACGGCCCAGCGCCACGTTGGCTTCGACCGATCCGGCGAAGACGTGGGGCTTTTGCCCCATCCACGCCGTGCGCTGGCGCAATGCGGCGGCCGTGTGCTCGGTGAGCGGCACGCCGCCGATGGCGATCTCGCCGCGCGTGGCGGGCATCAGCCCGGCCAGCAGCGAGAGCAGCGCGGTCTTGCCCGATCCGCTCGGGCCGGCCAACGCGACATGCTCGCCGGCACCGATGCGCAGTTCGTACCCGTCGAAGAGCGGTGTCGACTCGCCGGGCCAGGAGAAATGCAGTCCGTGGACCGTCACCGCAGGCGCAGCCCCTGCCCCAGCAGCGCCGGTCGCTGCGCGCGTGACCGCGACACCCGCGCCGGGCAATGGCAGCGCGCCGCCTTGCAGGTCATCGAGCGCCTGCAGCGCCGCCTCGCCCGCCGCGCGGTCGTGCCAGACCGCCGACAGCTCGCGCAGCGGCTCGAAGAAGGCCGGCGCCAGCAACAGCACGAACAGGCCTTCGCCCAAGCTGAGCTGTTGGCCCCAGGCACCGAAACCGAGCGAGCCCAGCAGGTGGAAACCGACGTAGACCGCGACCAGCGCCACGCCCAGCGCGGAGAACAGCTCCAGCACGGCGGACGACAGGAACGCGATGCGCAGCACCGCCATCGTGCGCTGGCGCAGCGACTGGGCGGAGGCGCCGAGCCGGTCGGCCGTGGCATCGACCGCGTCCAGCGCGCGCAGCGTGGCCAGGCCGCGCAGGCGGTCGAGCAGGAAGGCGTTCATGCCGCCCATCTCGACCATCTGCGCCTCGCTGGCCGCCTTGGCGCGCCAGCCGACGATGGCCATGAAGATCGGGATCAGTGGCGCCGCCACCAACAGCACCAGCGCCGCGGCCCACGAGAACCAGGCCACGGCCGCGAGCAGGAAAAGCGGCACCACCGTCGCACGCCAGCGTGCGGGCTGGTAGCGCACGAGGTACGGCACCAGCGCCTCGGCCTGTTCGGCGAGCACGCTGGCCGCAAGGCCGGAGGGCGCGCGTTCGCGGTCGAGCGGTGAACCGGCCGCCAATGCGGCTGCGGTCTGCGCGCGCAAGGCCGTCAGCTGCGCCCGCGCGCGTCCGAAGGTGCGGCGCACGCCCCAGGCTTCGCAGCCCGCGCGCAGCAGGCCGAGCAAGAGGATGCCCGCCGCTGGCCACAGCACGGCCGCCATGCCCTCGCCGTTGGCCAGGCCCTGCACCGCCATCGCCAGCAGCGCCGCCTGCGGCAACCAAGCGAGCGCCGCGACGCCTTGCACCACGCTGCCGATGTCGGGCGACGTGAAAGCCTTCAACGGCGATCGTGGCGGTGATGGTTCTGTCATTCCTTGAGTTTGTGTATTTTCAGTATTTACTGAAAGATTCACAATCATACACAACAGGGGCAGTTCGCGCAGACTGCCCGCTCTGAAGCCCGAAGGCAACAGATTTGCAAAGGAATGGGAAGAAAAAGGGCCGCACCGCAGCGGGTGCGGCGCGCTTCAGTACGACACGATGAGGCCGCTGACGAGCAATGCGGCAAAAAGTGTGCAGACGCTGCGCAGCGAGGCCGGCCGGGCTTCGACCCCGCGGTACAGCAGCACCGCGGCGCCCACCGACAGGCCGAAGGTCGCGACCATGCCCAGCAGGTCGACCCACGGCCCATGCGGCCCCAGGCCCGCCACCAGCGCATTCACGGCGAGCAGCACCGGGAAATGGATCAGGAACAGCGAATACGAAATGCGCCCCAGCTGCTGCAGCGGCACGGCCGCCGCGGGCCAGTGCGCGGGCGACAACCACTGCCGGCGCTGCGCCACCGCGATCAGCAGCGCGGTCACCAACGCGATGGCGATGCGGCTGCGCCAGTCGATGGCGAGCGCGCCCGCCCCCACCAGCGCCAGCAGCGCGACGGCGCTGCACCAGGTGCTGGTGCGCGTGGCGCGGCCGACCCAGAAGGCCAGCATGCCGAGCCCGTAGGCGCCGAAGAAATAGAACGCCGTTTCGTCCAGCCGCGCCTGCCGGTTGAACAGCGCGAGCGACGCCACGGCCACGATGAACACCAGCGCCACCGGCGCCCAGCGCGCGGCCGAAGTGGGTTGTCGCAGCACGGCGGGCAGCCCGACCAGCGCGAGCGCCAGTGCGAACAGCTGGAAGTCGATGGCCACGTACCAGACACCGGTCGACAGCGACTCGTAGTTCAGCAGGTCCTGCAGCAGCAGCCCGTGAGCCAGCAGCTGACCGAGGCTCGGCTCGGCCGGCACCACCTCTTCACCCAGCCATGGCCGCGCCACTTCGGCTACCAGCACGCAGACCGTGAGTGCCGCAAGGTACGGCATGACCAGCCGGCCGTAGCGCTGGAAGATCCGCGAGAGCGGCCGGTCCACGCGCAGCACGCCGTCGGGCGCCAGGCTCGCCGTGGCCAGAAAGCCGGCGATCACGAGGAAGACCTGCACCGCGAGCCGGCCGTCGTTCGCCAGCCAGCCGAAGAAATCGGGCGCCAGCACCTGCGCGCCGGCTGGCATCGGGCCGTAGCGCGCCAGGTGATGCCCGACGATCAGCGCACAGGCCAGGCCCTTGACCACGTCCAGCAGCGGCATGCGCCCCTGCCGCGCGGGCACGGCCCCGCCGCCACCGCTCGCAGCGGAGGTCAATGCCGGTGCGTGCGAACCGTTCAAAGTGCCAATCGCTGTCGTGCTTCCTGGTATTCGCGCTTGAGCTTCTCGATGAAGGCGCCCGCGCTCGCCACTTCGGTGATCGCGCCGATGCCCTGGCCCGAGCCCCAGATGTCCTTCCAGGCCTTGGCCTTGCTGCCTTCGCCGCCGCCGAAGTTCATGGTCGTCACGTCGCCTTCGGGCAGGTTGGCCGGGTCCATGCCGGCCTTGACGATGCTGGGTGCCAGGTAGTTGCCGTGCACGCCGGTGAACAGGCTCGAATAGACGATGTCGTCCGAGTTGCCGTCCACGATGGCCTGCTTGTACTCCTCGCTCGCACGCGCCTCTTCGGTCGCGATGAAGGCGGTGCCGATGTAGGCGAAGTCGGCGCCCATGGCCTGCGCCGCGAGCACCGCGCCGCCGGAGGCGATGGAGCCCGACAGCGCGATCGGGCCGTCGAACCACTGGCGGATTTCCTGCACCAGTGCGAACGGACTCTTCACGCCCGCATGGCCGCCGGCACCGGCCGCCACGGCGATGATGCCGTCGGCGCCCTTCTCGATCGCCTTCTGCGCGAACTTGTTGTTGATGATGTCGTGCAAGGTCACGCCGCCGTAGCTGTGCACCGCGTCGTTCACGTCGGTGCGCGCGCCCAGCGAGGTGATCACGATCGGCACCTTGTACTTCACGACCATCTCCATGTCGTGCTCCAGGCGGTCGTTGCTCTTGTGCACGATCTGGTTGATGGCGAAGGGCGCGGCCGGCTTGTCCGGGTTGGCCTTGTTGTAGGCCGCCAGCTCCTCGGTGATCTCGATCAGCCACTCTTCGAGCTGGGCGGCCGGGCGGGCGTTGAGCGCCGGCATCGAGCCGACCACGCCGGCCTTGCATTGCGCGATCACGAGCTTGGGGTTGCTGATGATGAACAGCGGCGAGCCGATGATCGGCAGCGGGAGGTTCGCGAGAACAGAAGGCAGCTTGGACATGTCGTCTCCGGGAAGGGGTTCGGTTTTATAAGAGCAAGGGGCCGCTGCCGCCCGTCAGATCGGCGACAGCGGCGTGTGCGTCAGAACGCTTCGAGCGCCAGCGCCGTGACGCTCTCGGCGCCTTCGACGATGCTGTCGCGGATGCCCGGCACCTTGTTCAGGATGTGCTCGGCGTAGAAGCGCGCGGTGGCGATCTTGGCCTGCATGAAGGCGACGTCGACGTTGTGCGAGGCCTGGTCCTGCGCCACGATCAGCGAGCGCGCCAGCTGCCAGCCAGCCACGAGGTTGCCCGCCAGCATGAGGTACGGCACGCTGCCCGAGAACACGGCGTTGGGCGAAGCCTTGGTCTGGCCGGCGACGAAGTCGACCACGTCGATGAAGGCCAGGCGCGCAGCGGTCAGGCGCTTGAGGACGGCTGCGGCCGCGGCGCTGTCGCTCTTGGCGAGTTCGGCCTCGGTCTTCTCGATCTGCGCGGCGATGGCCTTCGCGGTCTGGCCGCCGTCGCGCGCGGTCTTGCGGCCCACGAGGTCGTTGGCCTGGATCGCGGTGGTGCCTTCGTAGATCGTGAGGATCTTCGCGTCGCGGTAGTACTGCGCCGCGCCGGTCTCCTCGATGAAGCCCATGCCGCCGTGCACCTGCACGCCCAGCGAGGTCACTTCGAGGCTCATCTCGGTGCTGTAGCCCTTCACCAGCGGCACCATGAATTCGTAGAAGGCCTGGTTCTGCTTGCGCGCGTCGGCATCGGGATGGTGGTGCGCGGCGTCGTAGGCGGCAGCAGCCACCGAGGCCATCGCGCGGCAGCCCTCGGTGTAGGCACGCATCGTCATCAGCATGCGCTTCACATCCGGGTGGTGAATGATGGGTGCGCTGGCGTTGATCGAGCCATCGACCGGGCGGCTCTGCACGCGGTCCTTGGCGTAGGCGACGGCGTGCTGGTAGGCACGCTCGGCAATCGCGATGCCCTGCATGCCCACGGCGTAGCGGGCCGAGTTCATCATGATGAACATGTACTCGAGGCCGCGGTTTTCCTGGCCCACGAGGTAGCCGACAGCGCCGCCGTGGTCGCCGTACTGCAGCACGGCGGTCGGCGAGGCCTTGATGCCCATCTTGTGCTCGATGCTCACGCAGTGCACGTCGTTGCGCGCGCCCAGCGAACCGTCGGCGTTGACCATGAACTTCGGCACCACGAACAGGCTGATGCCCTTCACGCCCTCGGGCGCGCCGCTCACGCGAGCCAGCACGAGGTGCACGATGTTCTCGGCCATGTCGTGCTCACCGTAGGTGATGAAGATCTTGGTGCCGAACACCTTGTAGGTGCCGTCAGGCTGCGGCTCGGCGCGGCTGCGCACCATGGCCAGGTCGCTGCCGGCCTGCGGCTCGGTGAGGTTCATCGTGCCGGTCCACTGGCCGCTCACGAGCTTCTCGAGGTAGATGGCCTTGAGCTCGTCGGAGCCGGCGGTGAGCAGCGCTTCGATGGCGCCGTCGCTCAGCAGCGGGCACAGCGCGAAGCTCATGTTGGCCGAGTTGAGCATTTCGCCGCAGGCCGCGCCGATGGTCTTGGGCAGGCCCTGGCCGCCGAAGTCCGCCGGATGCTGCAGGCCCTGCCAGCCGCCCGACACGTACTGCGCGAAGGCGTCCTTGAAGCCCTTGCTGGTGGTGACTTCGCCGTCCTTGAAGGACGAGGGGTTGCGGTCGCCTTCGACGTTCAGCGGCGCCACCACGTCCTGGTTGAAGCGCGCGCACTCTTCGAGCACAGCCTGTGCAGTTTCGAGGCCGGCGTCTTCGAAGCCGGGCAGCTTGGCGATCTCGCCGATGTTGGCCAGGTGTTCGATGTCGAACAGCATGTCCTTGAGGGGGGCGGTGTAGCTCATGTCTTCTCTCCAGGGGCCGCGGTGGGGGGCGGCAGATGTAAAAAAGGCATCGCGAACGATGCCTTCTGGCTCAATGCGTTGAAGCGATCAGAGCGCCTTCACGAGTTCCGGCACGGCCGTGAACAGGTCGGCCACGAGACCGTAGTCGGCCACCGAGAAGATCGGCGCTTCTTCGTCCTTGTTGATCGCGACGATGACCTTCGAGTCCTTCATGCCGGCCAGATGCTGGATCGCACCCGAGATGCCTGCGGCGATGTACAGCTGCGGCGCGACGATCTTGCCGGTCTGGCCCACTTGCCAGTCGTTCGGGGCGTAGCCTGCGTCCACTGCGGCGCGGCTGGCGCCCAGGCCGGCGTTGAGCTTGTCGGCCAGCGGTGTCATCACTTCGTTGAACTTCTCGGCGCTGCCCAGGGCACGGCCACCCGAGACGATGATCTTGGCGGCGGTGAGTTCGGGGCGGTCGCTCTTGGTGACTTCACGGCCCACGAAGGCGCTCTTGCCGCTGTCGGCCACGCCTTCAGCCGTTTCAACGGTGGCGCTGCCACCGGTGGCGGCTGCGGCGTCGAAGCCGGTCGTGCGCACGGTGATCACCTTGGTGGCGTCGGTGCTCTGCACGGTGGCGATGGCGTTGCCGGCGTAGATCGGGCGCTCGAACGTATCCGGGCTGTCGACCTTCGTGATGTCGGAGATCTGCGCCACATCCAGCTTGGCGGCCACGCGCGGTGCGACGTTCTTGCCGTTGGCAGTCGAGGGGAACAGGATGTGGCTGTAGTTGCCGGCGATCGCCAGCACTTGGGCTGCGACGTTCTCGGCGAGGTTTTCTGCCAGCGATGCGCTGTCGGCGGCGATCACCTTGGACACGCCGGCGATCTGCGCGGCGGCCTTGGCGGCTTCGGCGGCGTTGGCACCGGCCACGAGGATGTGGACGTCGCCACCGCAAGCCAGGGCTGCGGTCACGGTGTTGAGGGTGGCCGGCTTGATGCTGGCGTGGTCGTGTTCGGCAATGACGAGTGCGGTCATGTTCGTTTCTTCCTCAGATCACTTTGGCTTCGTTCTTGAGCTTGTCCACCAGGGTGGCAACGTCGGGCACCTTGATGCCGGCGCCACGCTTCGGGGGCTCGCTGACCTTGAGGGTCTTCAGGCGGGGCTTCACGTCCACACCCAGGTCTTCTGGCTTGAAGGTGTCCAGCTGCTTCTTCTTGGCCTTCATGATGTTGGGCAGCGTCACGTAGCGCGGCTCGTTCAGGCGCAGGTCGGTCGTGATGACCGCGGGCAGCGTGAGCGTCAGCGTTTCCATGCCGCCGTCGACTTCGCGTGCGACGGTGACCTTGTCAGCTGCGAGGTCGACCTTCGAGGCGAAGGTGGCTTGCGGCAGGTCGGCCAGTGCAGCCAGCATCTGGCCGGTCTGATTGGCGTCGTCGTCGATGGCTTGCTTTCCCAGGATGATCAGCTGGGGCTGTTCCTTGTCGACCAGTGCCTTGAGCAGCTTGGCCACGGCCAGCGGCTGCAGCTCTTCAGCGGTCTCGACCAGGATGCCGCGGTCGGCGCCGATGGCCATCGCGGTGCGCAGGGTTTCCTGGCATTTGGCATCGCCGCACGAGACGGCGATGACTTCGGTCACGATGCCCTTTTCCTTCAGCCGAACCGCTTCTTCGACAGCGATTTCGTCGAAGGGGTTCATGCTCATCTTGACGTTGGCAATGTCCACCCCGGTGCCGTCGCTCTTGACGCGCACCTTCACGTTGTAATCGACGACCCGTTTGACAGGCACAAGAACCTTCATTGACTTGACTCCATTGGATTGCAAAAAGGGGGGCTTCGAGAGCAGCCGGCCATTTTAGGACGCCGGCCTTGGCTGCCTCTCCATTCTTCTTGTCGGCCTCAAGGGCTGAAAAAAGAACGATCGTGCTTTTTCGTGATTATAAAACAGCGGGAGGCGCTGCGGCCATTCCCGCCGGCAAAGATTCCACTCGCAGCACCCGCTGCGGATAGGGAATGTCAATGCGGGCGGCCCGCAGTCCTTCGAGGATGGCGATGTTGATGGCCGAGCGCACGTTGTCCTTGCCCTTGTCAGGGTCGGCGACCCAGAAGTTCAGGCTGAACTCCAGGCCGTCGGGCGCGAAGGTGACGAGGTAGGCCACGGGTGCCGGGTCGGTCATGACGCGCGGCTGGGCCTTGGCGGCGTCGCACAGGATGCCCTGCACCTGCGCCACGTCGCTCTCGTAGCCGACCACGATGTTGGTCGTGATGTTGAACTTGCGATCGGCCAGCGACAGGTTTTCGACACGGCCGGTGATGAGCGACTCGTTCGGCACGATCGCCTCGCGCCCGTTGCCCGCGCGGATGAGCGTGTAGCGCGTCTTGATGTCGGTGATGCGGCCTTCGAAGGTGTCGACCTTCACGTTGTCGCCGATGCGGATCGAGCGCTCCAGCAGGATCACGAAACCGCTCACGTAGTTGGCCGCCAGCTTTTGCAGGCCGAAGCCCAGGCCCACGCCGAGCGCGCCGCCCAGCACCGACAGCGCCGTGAGGTCGACCCCCACCGCCGACAGCGCGAACAAGAGGCCGATCAGCAGCAGGAAGGCGCGCACCGCGTTCGACGCCACCTTGCGCATCGACAGGTCGCTCACGGCCTCGCGCAGGATGCGCTTCTCGATGGTGCTGGAGATCCACAGCGCGATCATCAGCACCAGCCCGGCCGACAGCGCGCCCTGGATGATGGTCTGCAGGCTCACGCGGGTCTTGCCGAAGGCCAGCGTGATGTCGTCCAGTTCGGCCAGCACCGGCGGCAGCAGCCCGACGATCCACAGCACGGCGGCGATCCAGGCCAGCCAGGAGATGGTGCGCTCGATCAGCCGCACCAGGCTCGAGGTCGGGAACACGGCCCGCAGCACCCGCGCGAACAGCCGGATGACCGCCAGCGACAGGAACACCGGCACGGCGATGCGCAGCACCAGCACCACGGGCAGCAGGTCGAGCGCCAGGCGACGCGCAATGCCGGTGAGCACCAGCGCGAGCAGCGGAAACAGCAGGCCGTCGAAGGTGCGCTCGCCGAACCAGATCGAATCCTTGGGCTGGTCGCGCCCGAACCATTTGCACACCGCCCATGCCACGCCCACGCAGGCCACGAGCACGGCGAGTTCGATGCTCAGGCCGTGCGCGTCGACCTGTCGCAGGCGCTGGAGGAAATCGTCGAAATTGAAATTCATCGGTGAAAGAAACAGGGCGCCCCGCGGGCGCCAACCGGGTTACAGGTCCGCCAGCACGCGGATGTGCGCTTCCACGCTGCGCGCCAGGGCGTCCAGGTGGTAGCCGCCTTCGAGCAGCGAGACGATGCGCCCGCGCGCATGGCGCTTGGCGACATCGCGCACGCGGCCGGTGATCCAGGCGAAGTCGTTTTCGTTGAGGCCGAGCTGGCCCAGCTCGTCCTCGCGGTGGGCGTCGAAACCGGCGCTGATGAACACCATCTGCGGCTTGAAGGCCTCGAGCCGGGGCATCCAGATCGCCTCGACCAGCTCGCGCACGTCCATGCCCTTGGTGTAGGCCGGGATCGGCAGGTTGAGCATGTTCGAGGCCGGGTGCTCGGTGCCGCTGTACGGATAGAACGGGTGCTGGAAGAACCCGACCATCAGCACGCGCGGGTCGTTCGACAAGATGTTCTCGGTGCCGTTGCCGTGGTGCACGTCGAAATCGACGATGGCCACGCGGTCCAGGCCGTGCACCTCGAGCGCGTGCCGCGCGGCAATGGCCACGTTGTTGAAGAAGCAGAAGCCCATGGCCTGCTCGCGGCAGGCATGGTGGCCCGGCGGGCGCACGGGGCAGAAGGCGTTCTCGATCTCGCCGGCCATCACGGCGTCGGTGGCCGCCACGGCAGCGCCCGCTGCGCGGCGCGCGGCCAGCAGGGTGAAGCGGGTCAGCACGGTGTCGGGGTCGACCTGCGCATGGTCGGGGCCGCCGGCGGGCGCATCGGCCACGAGGCGCTGCTGCAACTCCTCGAGGTGTTCGACATGCGCGTGGCTATGGGCCCGGGTGATCTGTTCCAGCGTGGCCAGGGGCACCTCGCCCCGCGCCAGCGCGTCGCCGACGCCGGTCAACAGCAGCCGGTCTTCGATGGCATCCAGCCGCTCGGGGCATTCGGGATGCCCGTTGCCCATGTCGTGCTTCCAGAAGTCGCGATGCGTGAAGTAGCCTGTCTTGCCCATCTCTCGCCGTGTCTCGTGTCGTCGCGTCTAGACCTCACGCAGCATGGGGCCGCAAGGTCTTACGGTATCGTTTGCATATGGATACAAATATGGACGTTGCTGCGAAGCTAGCCACTTTGCTGAGTCAGCTTAACACGGTGATTGTTGGCAAAGAGGCCCAGGTGCGCGACTGCGTGGCCTGTCTGCTGGCAGGCGGGCACCTGCTGATCGAGGACGTGCCGGGGGTCGGCAAGACCACCCTGGCCCATGCGCTCTCGCACACCTTCGGCCTGCAGTTCTCGCGCGTGCAGTTCACGGCCGACCTGATGCCGGGCGACCTGTCGGGCGTGGCGATCTACGACCGGGGACAGCAGGCCTTCGTGTTCCACCCCGGGCCTATCTTTGCGCAGGTGCTGCTGGCCGACGAAATCAACCGCGCCAGCCCCAAGACCCAGAGCGCACTGCTCGAGGCGATGGAAGAAAAGCAGGTCACGGTCGAGGGCGAGACCCGCCCCCTGCCCTCGCCCTTCTTCGTGATCGCCACGCAGAACCCGCAGGACCAGCTCGGCACCTTCGCGCTGCCCGAGTCGCAGCTCGACCGCTTCCTGATGCGCATCTCGCTGGGCTACCCCGACCGCGCGGCCGAGCGCCAGCTGCTGGCCGGCGCCGACCGCCGCGAGATGCTCGCCGGCCTGCCCGCGATGCTGACCGCCGGCGAACTCACCGCCCTGCAGCAGCGCGTGCAGCAGGTGCATGCGGCCGAGCCGCTGCTGAACTACCTGCAGGACCTGATCGCCGCGACCCGCTCGGGCCGCTGGTTCCTGCAAGGCCTGTCGCCGCGCGCCGGCATCGCCGTGCTGCGCGCCGCCAAGGCGCAGGCGCTGCTGGCCAACCGGAACTACGTGGCGCCCGACGACGTGCAGGCCGTGCTGCCGCAGACCATCGCGCACCGCCTCACGCCCGTGGGCGATGCCGGTCGCGGCGCCGTCGAACAGGTGCGCGCCATGATCGCCGAGGTGCCGCTGCCGTGAGCCCTGTCGGCGTCCTGCGCTCGCGCATCGACGGCTGGTTCCTCTCGCGCCGGCCCCCGTCCGACACGCTCGAACTCACCCAGCGCAACGTCTACATCGTGCCCACGCGTGCCGGCTGGACGCTGGCGGCCACGCTGCTGGTGCTGCTGGTGGCGTCGATCAACTACCAGCTCAACCTGGGCTATCTGCTGACCTTCCTGCTGGCCGGCAGCGTCGCCGTGGGCATGCACGTGTGCCACGCCACGCTGCGCGGGCTGGCGCTGCGCATGGTCCCGCCCGAAGCGCAGTTCGCCGGCGCCGCGGCGGTGCTGCGCGTGGTGCTGCACAACGAACGGCGCAGCGTGCGCTACGGCATCGGCATGGCGGTGCGCGGCAGCGGCCAGTGGGCCTGGACCGACGTGCCCGCCGAAGGCACGGCCACGGTGGAGATCGCCTTCCAGCCCGAACGGCGCGGCCTGCACCCGGTGCCGCCGCTCACCGCCGAGACGCGCTTTCCGCTCGGCACCTTCCGCGTCTGGACCGTCTGGCGCCCGGCCGCGCAGCTGCTCGTGTACCCGACGCCCGAAGCCCATCCGCCGCCGCTGCCGGCGGGCGAGCCGCTCTCGGGGCCCGCCGCCGCGTCGGCCGCGGTGCGGGCACAGAACGCCGGCGAATACGACGGCGTGCGCGCCTACCGGCGCGGCGACCCGCTCAAGCTCGTGGTCTGGAAGAAGGCCGCCCGCGCGCAGGCCAACGGCTCCGAAGACCTCGTGAGCCGCGACACGCAGCACACGCAGCGCGAAGAGCTCTGGCTCGACGCGCACGCCGCCGCGCTGCCCGACATCGAGGCCCGCCTGTCGCGCCTGTGCGCCTGGGTGCTGATGGCCGACCGGCTCGGCGTGGACTACGGCGTGCGCGTCGCCGGCCGCACGGTGAAACCGTCGCAGGGCGAGGCGCACCGGCGCGCCTGCCTCGAGGCGCTGGCGCTGTGCGCGTGAACGGGGTCGCCGCATGAACCGGGTCGTACGCGAACTCACCGCACTGCCGAGGGACGCACGGGACACGCTGTTCCTGCTGTGCGTCATCGGCCTCATCCTGCTGCCGCAGGTGAACGAGCTGCCCTGGTGGTGCTCGGCCATCACCGCCATGGTGCTGCTGTGGCGCGCCTCGCTGGCGGTGCAGGCGCGCCCGCTGCCCAGCAAGTGGTGGCGCCTCGCGCTGCTGGCGCTGGCGCTGGCCGGCACCTACGCCACCCACCGCACGCTGCTGGGCCGCGACGCGGGCGTCACGCTGGTCGTGTGCCTGCTGGCGCTCAAGACGCTGGAGCTGCGCGCGCGGCGCGACGCCTTCGTGGTCTTCTTCCTGGGCTTCTTCGCGATGCTCACGAACTTCTTCTATTCGCAGTCGCTGCTCACCGCCTTCACCATGCTGCTGGCGCTGCTGGGCCTGCTGACGGCGCTGGTCAACGCCCACATGCCGGTGGGCCGGCCGCCGCTGATGCAGGCCGCGCGCATGGCCGGCTGGATGGCGCTGGCGGGGGCACCGGTGATGCTCGCGCTGTTCCTGCTGTTCCCGCGCTTCGCGCCGCTGTGGGGCACGCCCGGCGACGCCATGGCCGGGCGCACCGGCCTGTCGAACACGATGCGGGTCGGCACCATCGCCGAGCTGGCGCTCGACGGGAGCATCGCGGCACGCATCAAGTTCGACGACAACCGCGCGCCGCCGCAGAGCCAGCTGTACTTCCGCGGCCCCGTGCTGGCGCAGTTCGACGGCCGCGAGTGGACCGCACTGCCGACCTGGGCGCGCAGCGGGCAGGCGATGCCGAACCTGCGCACGCGCGGTGAGCCGGTGCGCTACGAGGTCACGCTCGAAGCCAGCCAGCGCCCGTGGCTGCTCACGCTCGACGCTGCGCCACGTGCGCCCGAGGTGCCCGGCTACGAGGTCACCGGCACGCCCGACCTGCAGTGGTTCGTGAACCGGCCGATCATGGACCTCGTGCGCTACCGCGCCGAGAGCCACCCGCAGTTCCAGAGCGGCCCAATAACGCGCACCGGCGGCCGGCTGCAGCCCTACCTGGCGCTGCCGCCCGGCAGCAACCCGCGCACCGCCGCCCTCGCCGCCCAGATGCGTGCCGACCCCGCGCTGGCCGGCGCCGATGCCAACGCCTTCGTGCAGGCCGCCTTGCAACGCCTGCGCACCGGCGGCTACACCTACACGTTGGAGCCCGGCGTGTATGGCAACGAGACCGCCGACGAGTTCTGGTTCGACCGCAAGGAAGGCTTCTGCGAGCACATCGCCTCGGCCTTCGTGGTGCTGATGCGCCACCTGCAGATTCCGGCGCGCATCGTCACCGGCTACCAGGGCGGCGAGCTCAACAACGTCGACAACTACTGGGTGGTGCGCCAGAGCGACGCGCACGCCTGGGCCGAGGTGTGGCAAGAAGGCGCGGGCTGGGTGCGCGTCGACCCGACCGGCTCGGTCGCGCCGGGGCGCATCGGGCAGTTCCAGCGCCTCACGCCGCAGCCCGGCCTGCTGGCCGGCGCCATCGGCGTCATGAGCCCGACGCTGGTACAGAACCTGCGCGCCGCCTGGGAGGCCGTGAACAACGGCTGGAACCAGTGGGTGCTCAACTACACGCAGAGCCGCCAGCTCGACCTGCTCAAGACCCTCGGCTTCAACGCCCCGAGCCTGGAAGACCTGGGCTACGTGCTGCTGTACCTGCTGGTGGCCGCGAGCCTGGCCGGCGCCGGCTGGACGCTGTGGGAGCGCAGCCGGCACGACCCGTGGCTGCGCCTGCTGGGCCGGGCCCGCGCGCGCCTGGCCAAGGCCGGCCTGCCGCTGCCCGAGACAGCGCCGCCGCGCCAGATGGCCCAGGCCGCCGACGCCCGCTTCGGGCCCGCCGCGCAGGCCGTGCGCGACTGGCTGCTCAAACTCGAAGCCCAGCGCTACGCGCCCGCCGCATCCGGCCCATCGGCCTCGCTCGCCGCGCTGCGCGCCGAGTTCCGCCGGCTGCCTTGGCCGCCCGCACCGCCGCGCGCCTGAAGCGCGGCTGCAACCACATGTGTCCCCCGAAAGTGCGCATGCGCACGGGCGGCACAATCGTGCCCATGTCACACGCCTTCCCCACGCCCTTGCGCGCCGCAGTGGCCGCCACCGCCCTCCTCGCCGCCTGCGTCGCCTGGCCCACGGGCGCCCTGGCCCAGAAGCCCCAGGCCAATGGCCGCCCCGCCGTCACGCCGGTGCGCGGCAGCACCCCCTACGCCACGCGCGACGACGCCATGGCGTTCGCCGACGACGTCGCCCAGCGCCGCAACCTCGACCGCGACTGGGTGCGCGCCACCATCGGCGCCGCGCGCTTTCTGCCCAACGTGCCGCGCCTGATGCTGCCGGGCCCCGTCGGCACCGTGAAGAACTGGCAGACCTACCGCAGCCGCTTCATCGACCCGGTGCGCATCGCGGCCGGCGTGCGCTTCTGGCGCGCCAATGCCGAGACGCTCGCGCGCGCCGAGGCCACCTACGGCGTGCCGCCGGAGATCATCGTCGGCATCGTCGGCGTCGAGACCATCTACGGCCGCAACATGGGCAACTTCCGCGTGATCGATGCGCTGGCCACGCTGTCCTTCGACTTCCCGCAGGGCCACCCGCGCGCGGCCGAGCGCATCGCCTTCTTCCGCGGCGAACTCGAGAGCTTCCTGAGCACCGAAAGCCGCACCGCCGACGACCCGCTCACACCCGTGGGCAGCTACGCCGGCGCCATGGGCATGCCGCAGTTCATGCCCAGCAGCATCGCCAAGTACGCGGTCGACTTCGACGGCGACGGCCGCATCGACCTCGTGAACAACCCGGTCGACGTGATCGGCTCGGTGGCGAGCTACTTCAAGGGCTTCGGCTGGACGCCGGGCATGCCGTCGATCTATCCGGTGCACTTCGAGGAAGCGCGCCTGAAGAAGGCGCTGCTGCTGGCGCCCGACATCCTGCCGACCTTCAGCGCCGACAGCTTCGTGGCCGCAGGTGCCGTTCCCGAGGGCGAAGGCCTGAAGCACAAGGGTCTGCTGGCGCTCATCGAACTGCAGAACGGCCTCGACGCGCCGCCCACCTATGTCGCGGGCACGCGCAATTTCTACGTGATCACGCGCTACAACTGGAGCAGCTACTACGCGATGTCGGTGCTCGACCTCGGCCAGGAGGTCAAGGCCGCGATGGAGCAATAACGGCGATGACACCGCAGGCGCTGCACGCGAACTGGAACGCCGCCTGGCAGGCGCTGGGCGTGGCCGCGCCCGACGACGCGCTGCGGCTCGAACTGCAACGCCGCTACGGCGAACCGCAGCGCCACTACCACACGATGCAGCACCTGGGCGAATGCCTCGCGTGGTTCGACCGGGAGCAGGCGCTCGCCGAACGCCCCGGCGAGGTGGCGTTGGCGCTGTGGTTCCACGACGCGATCTACGACGTGCATGCGCACGACAACGAAGCCCGCAGCGCCGACTGGGCGCGGCAGGCGATGCAGGCCGCCGGTGTGGACGCTGCGGCGGCCGACCGCGTCCACGCACTCGTCATGGCCACGCGCCACGACGCCGTGCCCGAAGGCCGCGACCCCGAGCTGCTGATCGACATCGACCTGTCGATCCTCGGCGCCGAGCGCGCGCGCTTCGACGAGTACGAGCGCCAGGTGCACGTGGAATACGGTTTCGTTCCCGAGGAGATTCGCCTGCCGCGCCGGCGCGCGATCCTCCAGCGCTTTCTCGACCGTCCGGCGATCTACGCCACGCCGCGCATGCACGCCCTGCTCGAAGCACGGGCGCGCGAGAACCTTCAGCACTCGATCGCAGGCTGAACCGTCGGCACCAGCCTCCACCATTCGGAGCGCGGCGGCACGTCGCCGAACGTCTCCTCCACCACGCCGAACAGCAGCCCGTCGCGCCCCGCGCCCAGCTGCGACAACGCCAGCGGCCGCGCGAGATCGCGGCACAGCATGAAGCTCGCATCGCCCTGCCACTCGAGGCAGCGGCCGACCTCGGCCAGCATCAGTGCGGGCTGGCCCTGCATGAAGGTGAAGGGCATCGGCAAGCCCGCGTCGAGCTGCGCCAGCCCCGCGCGTGTGGCCTCCCAGGCACCGCGCCGGCTGGTCACGCGCAGGCGCGCGCCCGCCGGCAGCGCGGCCTCGCCGGCCGCGTCGAGGCAGCGCAGCGCGCCGTACATCGCCAGCTCGGTCCACAGGCCGACGCGGCGCGGCCGGCGGCCCAGGCGGGTCGCGAGCGCGTCGCGCCAGTCGTCGGGCGGCGGATGCGCCACGACGTGCGCGACGGTGCGCCAAGGGGTTGCAGCGTGGCTCATGCGGCGTTGCAATCCTTGAGCACCAGCGACGCATGCCCGCCGCCGAAGCCCACCACGTTGAGCAGGATGTGACGCAGCTGCGCCGGCGGCCCGTCGCTCAGCGCGATGCCCAGCGTCTCGTCCAGCGCGTAGCCGACCGACGGCCAGGCGCCGCCTTCGATGCAGCCGACCAGCAGGGCCAGCTCCGCTGCCCCGGCCGCGCCCAGCGTGTGGCCGATCGCCGACTTGAGCGACACCAGCGGCGGCAGCGGCGCGAACACCTGCCGCAGCGCCTCGACCTCGATCGCGTCGTTGACCGGACTGCCGGCCGCCTGCACCTTGATGAGGTCGATGTCCGCGGGCTGCAGGCCGCTGCGCGCCAGCGTGTCGCGGCACATCGCGCGCACCGCGCTCGCCTCGGTGCCCGAGGGGTTGCGGCCGTCGACCACGTTGGCGCCGCCCAGCAGCGCCCAGCGCGCGGGTTGCGATCCGAGCCGCAGCGCCGCCACCGCTTCGCCGAGCACCAGCCCCTGGCGCCCCGCGCCGAAGGGCCGCGCGCTGTCGGGCGCCAGCAGCTGCATCGCGCCGAAGCCGGCCACGGTGAAGCGGTTGTCGAGTTCGGCGCCGATCACCAAGGCTTCGCGCGCCTCGCCCGCGCGCACCATGTCGGCCGCCGCCAGCATCGCGTTGAGCGCCGAGGTGCAGGCGGTCGAGACGGTGAAGACCGGGCCTTGCCAGTCGAGCGCGGCGGCGGCGATGTCGGCGAAATCCTGCAGGTCGCCGCTCAGCCGTGCGTCGTGCTGCGCGTGCTCCATGGCCCCGATGTCGAGCGACGACGAGGCCACGAACAGCGGCCCCTGCCGGTCCAGCCCGTCGCCGGTCTGCGCCACCACGCGGCGCACCGTGTGCTGCACGCGCTGCGCCCAGTCACCGGGCGGCACCGCCAGCGTGTAGACCGGCCACTGCAGACCCTCGGCCACCGTCACCGGCGTGGGCGGCACGCCGCCGCGCCGCAGCGCTGCGAGCGCCGACGGCACATCGTCGCCGAGCACACAGGCCAGGCCCATGCCGGCCAGGTACACCGGCATCAGGCTCATGCCTTGCCCGCTTGCACCAGGTGTTCCGCCAGGTGCGCGATCGACGTCATCGCGCGGCGCGTGTCCTTGCTGTCGGGCATGCGCAGGCCGAAGTGCTGCTGGATCGCCATCGACACCTGCAGCGCGTCGAGCGAGTCGAGGTCGAGCCGCGCCTCGGGGCCGAACAGCGGCTCGTCGTCGCCGAGGCCACCGGGCGGCGCGTCTTTTTCGACAGCCTCGAGCACGAGGGCCTTGAGGCGGGCGATGAATTCAGGAGAAGAAACGGTGCTCGTCACGGTGCGCGCCTGCGAAACAGAAAGACAGCCACGAAGAACATGAGGGCCGCGAACGCCACCAGCCGACCGACCTGCGGCAGCACCTCGGCCACGCCGCCGCCGCGCAGCAGCACGGTGAGCAGCGCTTCGAGCCCCCAGTTCATGGGAGAGATTTCGACCATGCGCTGCATGAAGCCCGGCATGACGAACTTGGGCACCATGATGCCGCCCGCCGCCGCCATCAGCACATTCACCATCGGCCCCAGCGTGGCGGCCTGCGCATGGCTCTTGACGAGGCAGGCCACCGCCAGCGACAGGCTCACCGCCGCCAGGCTCACGGCCGCCAGCGACAGCAGCAGGCCGCCCCAGTGGATGCCCGCGAGCGAGAGCGCGTCGCCGCCGATCAGCGGCATGAACCAGATGCCCGCCGCCAGCATCAGCAGCGCCTGCAGCGCGTTCACGCCGAGGTAGGGCAAGGCCTTGGAGGCCAGCAGCATCGAACGCGACACGCCCAGGCTCTGCAGCCGCCCGAGCGCGCCCGAGCCGCGCTCCTGCACGAACAGGCTGGACAGCGAGGCCACCACGAAGAACATGCCGAACACCAGCCAGGCCGGCACGTTCTGCTGCACCGACGTGGGCCGCGGGCCGGTGGTGGCAAAGCGCTCGGCCTGCACCATCGCCTGGATGGACGCGTCGGGCGCGGGGCTGGCCGTGCCGGGCACCGCCAGCGCAAGCCGCGCCTTGAGTTCGCCCGAGGCGCCGATGAGTTCGGCACGCAGTGCGTTGAACAGGTTGGCGTCGATGCCGGGCTCGGCCAGCAGGCGGATGTGAGCGCGCGTGGAGAGCGCGGCCGATTCCAGTTCGTCCGACAGGCCGGGCTCCAGCACGATCACGTACTTGAGCGTGCCGCTGCGCAGCCGCGCCTGCCAGTCGCTGCCCAGCGGTTGCGGCGCGCCGTGGCTGCGCTGCCAGATCTGCAGCAGCCATTTGGCGGGCGTGCCGCTGTCGCGTGCATCGACCGCGTAGCTCAGCTCGGCCAGCGGCGGGCGGTAGATGTCCTTCAGCGTGAGCGACATCAGCACGATGAACACCATCGGCATCACGAACAGCACGGCCAGCCCGTGCATGTCGCGCACGAGGGCCAGCAGTTCCTTCTTGATGAGCGCTAGGAGCATGGCGTTCGGTCAGTCGCGCAGCGAACGGTGGGTGAGCGCCATGAAGAGCTGCTCGAGGTCGTGCCGGCCGAACTCGGCCTGGCGCACCTCGATGCCTTCGGCTTCGAGCGCGGCCAGCACGGGGCCGGGGCCGGTGCCTGCGTGCAGGTGGATGCGCCAGTGCGTCGCGCCCTGCTCCACCGTGCCGAAGCGCGACAGCGTCTGTGCGTCTAGCCCGTCGGCGGCCAGGGTCAGCAGCATCGCGCTTTGCGACAGCAGCGCGTCGAGCGGGCCTTCGCGCAGCACGCGGCCCTGGTCGAGGATGGCCACGCGGTCGGCGATGGCCTCGATCTCTTCCATGTAGTGCGAGGCGTAGATCACCGCCGCGCCGGCCTGCGCCAGGCTCTTGATCGCATCGAGGATGAAGGCGCGCGACTGCGGATCGACGCCCACCGTCGGCTCGTCGAACAGCATCAGCTCGGGTTCGGGCAGCAAGGCGATCGCGAGGTTCAGGCGCCGCTTCAGGCCGCCCGAGAGCCGCTCGGCGCGCACGCCCGCGAACTGTTCGAGCTGCGCGAACTGCGTGCAGGTGTCGATGCGCGCCTTCCTGCGCGCGCCCGAAAGACCGCCGGCCGCGGCGAAGCACGCCAGGTTCTCGGCCACGGTGAGCATCGGATAGAAGGCCTGGTCCTGCGGCGCGACGGCGATGCGCGTGGGCGCCTTCGCGCGCACCTGCTGCAGCGGCAGGCCGTCGATGCGGATGTCGCCCGACTGCACCGCGAGCGCGCCCGACAGGTGCGAGATCAGCGTGGTCTTGCCGGCGCCGTTCGGGCCGAGCAGGCCCAGCACGCAACCGCGCGGCACGGCGAGCGACACGTCGGCCAGCGCGGCCTTGTCAGCGTGCGGGTAGCGGTAGCCGAGCTGGTGCAGCTCCAACATCAGGCAACAGCGGCCTTGAGGTCGCGGAAGAAGGTTTCCTCTTGCTGCGCCTGCTCGCGCAGCTTGCCGGCGAGTGCGACGGGATCGACCGGCTCGCGGCCCTTGACCATGCGCGCTGCCTTGAGCGCGAACGCGCGCCAGCCGTCGCCGATGGCGATCAGGCGTTCGGACATCTGCGTGAGCTGCGGCTTGTCGAGCAGCTGCGCCGCCTCCTGCAGGAAGCCCGCGTAGATGAAGCGAAAGCCCGCCCCGCCCGTGCCGATTTCTTCCTGCATGCGCACCAGGTGGCCGATGAAGTCGATGCTGCGCGGATCCGTAGGCGACAGCTTCTGCATGCGCTTGGCCAGCGTGCGCATGCCGCGCACGCCCACGATGGGCACGGGCGCGAGCATGTTGCGCACGGTCTTGCGGATGGCCTTGGTGACCGAGGCGGCGTCGACCGCCTTGCGCTCGATGGCCTGCGGGTAGTACATGAGGCCCTTGGGCGCCAGCACGCCCTTGGCGAAGCGCGCGCGCGACAGGTCTTCGCTCGCGCAGCGCACGGGCTCCTCGAACACCGGGTCGCTGATCAGGTAGTCGTCGCCGTCCTTGCCGTAGACCAGCAGGTTGTGCGCGTTGAAATGAAAGCGCATGTTCGGCGGAAAGTACGGCAGCCAGTAGACCGAGGTCTGCAGGCCCACGAGCTGGCCGTCGGCCAGCAGCGCGTCCAGCCGCTGCTGCCCGGCCTGCGGGCTGCGGAAGGTCTCGAAGCGAAAGCGCGCGGCCATCGGTGCCAGCAGGCCCTTGATGATGGCCTTGGGCGGCATGCGGTACGAGATGAGCGGCAGGCCCGACAGCTTGATGAACGGCAGGTAGGCGAACGACAGCGCCGAGGACAACCCCAGCGCCATCGCCTCGCTCATCGGCGCGCCGTGGTGGCGCATGAGGCTGGAGATGACGCCGCTTTCGCAGTGCGCCGCCTGTTGGTGTTGGAAGTTCACGGCAGGCCTTGCAGGGTGGAAACGGGCAGCCCCAGCGCCTGGCCATAGCGGGCAAGCTGGGCCGGCGACAGCGCGGCGAAATGGCGCGGCAGCAGGTGGCGGCGCACGCGCCATTGCCAGAAGCCGCTGGTCTGCGAGAGCAGCGCCACGTCCATGCGGCGTTCGTACATCCAGTACTCGAGCGGCGAAGCCAGTCCGGCCTTCACGCGCGCCCTCGCCTCCTGCGTCTGCTCGATGAGCACATCGACCGCGTGGCTGGTGACGATCTCTTCCGCCTCCCAGCCCTTGGACGTGGTGGTGACGACGCGGCCTTGCGCGTCGCGGGCGTACATCAGCTTGGAATGGCCTGCGAGGGTTGCGTTGCCCTCTTGCGGCACGGCATCGAGGTCCATGGCTACACAGCCTCCAGGTAGATGAAGCCGCTGGAGAAGCGACCGCTTTCGGGCACGAACATCAGCAACTTCTGGCCGGGCTTGATACGACCGGAACGGAACAGCTCGTCCAGCATGATGTACGGCGAGGCCGAGCCCGTGTTGCCCTTGGTCGCGAGGTTGCTGAACCAGCGCTCGCGCGGAATCGGCAGGCCCAGCGATGCCAGGCTCGCGGCCACGGGCTCGACGAAGTAGTGCGACGACAGGTGCGGCAGGAACCAGTCGATGTCGTCGGTCTTGAGCCCGCGGCGTTCGATGATGGCCGCGAGTGGCTCGGCCAGCGTGGCGCGCACGATGTTGTCGTTGAGCAGTCGCACGTCCTGCTTGACGGCGAAGGTCGAGTCGCGCTGCCAGTCGGCCGGCGAGGTGCGGGCCCAGCCGTCGAGGCCGCCCTGCTCGTTCTTGTCGGCGCCGGCGTACATGCACACCGGCAGCTCGTGCGCCGCCGACGACAGCTCGATCCATTCGACGCGCAGCGACAGCGGCCCGCGCGGCTCGCGCTCCAGCAGCACCGCGCCGGCGCCGTCGGACAGCATCCAGCGCAGGAAGTCTTTCTCGAAGGCGATCTCCGGGCGCGCTTCGAGGGCCTCGAGCTTGTGCTCGAGCTCGGCCTCGAAGTTGATGCCGCGCATCACGGCCGAGGCCAGCTCGGAGCCCGTGGCGACCGCACGGCGCGCATCGCCCGCACGCACCGAGAGCCACGCATGCTTGAGCGCCGCCGCGCCGGCCAGGCAGATGCCGGCGCAGGCCACCACCTCGAGCCGGGGCCAGCCCAGTTCGCCGTGCACCATCACCGCGTGGTTGGGCATGAGCTGGTCGGGCAGCGAGGTGCCGGTGGCCAGGCAGTCGACCGGGCCGATGTCGTCACCCAGCGCGCGGATGGCCGCGGCGGTGAGCTGCGCGTTGGTCATGGCCAGCTGGCCGGTGGCGCGGTCGATGGCGTAGTGGCGCGACTGGATGCCGTTGCTGCGCAGGATGAGGCGTCGCGCACGCGACACCTTGCCGCCGATGCGGCCCAACACTTCTTCGATGTCTTCGTTGCTGACCGGAGAAAAAGGCAGGAAGGCAGCGGTGCGGGTCAGGAAAACATCAGTCGTCATAGAGAGGGAGCCGGTCCGTGGCAGAGCCCGACGGGCGCTCGAATTGAGCCGTCATTTTAGTCAGCCACCCTCGGAACAACGGCCGCAGCAGGGCCTGCAGCGTCAGGCTCACCGGCACGACGGTGACGATCAGTGCCAGCAGGAACAGCACGTACAGCAAGAGCAGCGGCTTGCGCACCGCCGCGCCCGGCCCGCCGGCCGCCATGATCAGCTTGCCCCAGAGGTAGAAGCTGCGCGTGCCGGCCTTCTCGCTGATGAGCAACCGCGCCTGGGCGCGCACCGCGCCCAGCCCGGCCAGCAAGGGCGCATCGCCCTGCTCGCGGCCTGCGTGCAGCGCATCGCGCAGGGCCCGGCCGAAGCGGCCGCAGCCGCGGATCTGTTCCTCGCTCAGGCCCGCATCGGGCATGCCCCAGAAGCCGCGCTTGCGGCCCCAGATGAGCCAGGCCGGCGTGGTGAAGAAGGTGGCGAGCGTGGGGCCCGGGTCGGTGAGCACCACGTTGTCGATCAGGCGCGCGCCGGTGGCGGCGAGCAGGCCCTTGAGCTTTTCGTGGGCCAGCAGCCACATGTTGCGACAGGCAATGACCGTGACCACGGGTTTTCCCTTGAGCAGCCGCGCCGCAACGGGGTGCTGCAGGAAGGCCACGACCGGCTGCGCGGGCGCCAGGAACCACACCTGGTACGGCAGGATGACGAGGTCGAAGTCTTCATCGCCCATGAGCGTCAGCGGCGCCAGCGGGCCCGGCTTCAGGTGGGCCGACTCGGGGAACGCGTCGAAGAAGGTCAGGAAGGGCCAGGGAAAGGGAAAGCGCTGCAGCGGCCGCAGCGTTTCCACGCGCAGTTCGATGCCCGGGTCGGCGCGCAGTGGCGCGGCGATCTGCCCGGCCACGCGGTCGAGTTGCCCGGTCTGCGAGTACTGGATCAGCAGGACGCGTTTGACACGCGCGCTCGGGGTGGCAGGAGGGCTGGCGGTGGGGCTGGAAGAACTTGGATTCACTGGCGGGCCGTGGCGGGGGCCGTCGAATGTAAGCGAACCTTTTCAAAGGTGCATCTGCCATAGGTCATGGCGTCGCGTGAATCCGACGAACCAGGGCGCCAGAAAGCGAAAAAGGGCCGCACCTCGCGGCGCGGCCCTTGTTTGCAATTGCTGCTGGCGAAGCGCCGATCAGCGCACCTTGCCGGCCTTCCAGGCGCTCAGCAGCTTGTTGTAGTCGATGGTCTCGCCCTTGGGCTTCTCGTTGGCCAGCTTCTTCCACGGGGCGTGCTGGTCGCTGAGCCACTTGTTCGGGTCGCCCTTGGCGTTGAGCTTGGGCGCGCAGTGGGCCATGCCGGCGCGTTGCAGGCGGCCCATCACGTTGTCCATCTCGTCGGCCAGGTTGTCCATGGCTTTCTGCGGGGTCTTCTCGCCCGTGACGGCCTCGGCCACGTTCTTCCACCACAGCTGCGCCAGCTTGGGGTAGTCGGGCACGTTGGTGCCGGTGGGCGTCCATGCCACGCGGGCCGGGCTGCGGTAGAACTCGACCAGGCCGCCCAGCTTGGGCGCCATGTCGGTCATGGCCTTGCTCTGGATGTCCGATTCGCGGATCGGGGTCAGGCCCACGATGGTCTTCTTGAGCGAGACGCTCTTGGAGGTCACGAACTGGGCGTAGAGCCAGGCGGCGGCCGTCTTGTTGGCGTCATGGCCGTTGAAGAACGACCACGAACCCACGTCCTGGTAGCCGTTCTGCATGCCCTGCTTCCAGTACGGGCCGTTCGGGCCGGGCGCCATGCGCCACTTGGGCGTGCCGTCCTCGTTCACCACGGGCAGACCCTTCTTGGTCATGTCGGCGGTGAAGGCCGTGTACCAGAAGATCTGCTGGGCGATCTGGCCCTGCGCGGGCACCGGGCCGGCTTCGCCGAAGGTCATGCCCATGGCTTCCTTGGGCGCGTACTTCTTCATCCAGTCGATGTACTTGGTGAGCGCGTACACGGCGGCCGGCGAGTTGGTCGCACCGCCGCGCGACACGGCCGCGCCCACGGGCGTGCACTTGTCGTCGGCCACGCGGATGCCCCACTCGTCGATCGGCATGCCGTTGGGGGTGCCGATGTCGGCGGTGCCGGCCATCGAGAGCCACGCATCGGTGAAGCGCCAGCCCAGCGACGGGTCCTTCTTGCCGTAGTCCATGTGGCCGTAGATCGGCTTGCCGTCGATGGTCTTCACGTCGACGCTGAAGAACTCGGCGATGTCCTCGTAGGCGCTCCAGTTCAGCGGCACGCCCAGGTCGTAGCCGTACTTGGCCTTGAACTTGTCCTTCAGGTCCTTGCGATCGAACAGGTCGGCGCGGAACCAGTACAGGTTGGCGAACTGCTGGTCGGGCAGCTGGTAGAGCTTGCCGTCGGGCGCGGTGGTGAACTTGGTGCCGATGAAGTCCTTGAGGTCGAGCCCGGGGTTGGTGTACTCCTTGCCCGCACCGGCCATGTAGTCGGTGAGGTTCATCATCTTGCCGTAGCGGTAGTGCGTGCCGATGAGGTCGGAGTCGGAAATCCAGCCGTCGTAGATCGACTTGCCCGACTGCATCGAGGTCTGCAGCTTCTCGACCACGTCGCCTTCCTGGATCAGGTCGTGCTTGACCTTGATGCCGGTGATTTCCTCGAAGGCCTTGGCCAGCGTCTTCGATTCGTATTCATGCGTGGTGATGGTCTCCGACACCACCGAGATTTCCTTGACGCCCTTGGCCTGCAGCTTCTTGGCCGCGTCGATGAACCACTTCATCTCGGCCGCCTGCTGGTCCTTGCTCAGGGTCGACGGCTGGAACTCGCTGTCGATCCATTTCTTGGCTTCGGGCTCTGCGGCCCATGCGCCGTGCGCGGCGACCATCGCCGCCGCCATTGCCAATGCCGTGTAGCGCATCTTCATGAATGTGTCTCCTCGGTTGTGCTTCCCCGGTTTTTTCATCGCGGCTCCGGGGAGGCGGAGAGCCGGACGCGTTGACGAAATCGGTGGGCTAGCCTTTGCGCATCACGAGCGCGAGCACGAACATCGACAGCACGAAGCCGATCCAGATCGAGGGCTCGGCCTCCAGGCTCAGCCACTCCTGCACCTTGCCGGCCAGGCCGACGAAGATCAGGTTGACGTAGGCCGCGGACAAGAGGCCGATGAAGAGCCGGTCGCCGCGCGTGGTGGCAATGGGCAGCCAGCCGCGGCGCATCGTGGTGGGCGACTTGAATTCCCACACGGTCATGCCGACCAGCATGAGCGCGATGCAGCTGAAGAAAACGGCCACCGGGGTGGTCCAGACCATCCAGTCGAACATCTTTCGACCTCCTTAGACGCGACCCATCGCAAAGCCTTTTGCGATGTAGTGGCGGACAAACCAGATCACGATCGCGCCCGGCACGATGGTGAGCACGCCGGCCGCGGCCAGCGTTGCCCAGTCCATGCCCGAGGCGCTCACCGTGCGCGTCATCGTCGCCACGATGGGCTTGGCGTTCACGCTCGTGAGCGTGCGCGCCAGCAGCAGCTCGACCCAGCTGAACATGAAGCAGAAGAACGCCGCCACGCCCACGCCGGCCTTGATGAGCGGCAGGAAGATGGTGAGGAAGAAGCGCGGGAACGAGTAGCCGTCGATGTACGCCGTTTCGTCGATCTCGCGCGGAATGCCGCTCATGAAGCCTTCGAGAATCCACACCGCCAGCGGCACGTTGAACAGCAGGTGCGCCAGCGCCACGCCCAGGTGCGTGTCCATGAGGCCGACGGTGCTGTACAGCTGGAAGAACGGCAGCAGGAACACCGCGGGCGGCGTCATGCGGTTGGTCAGCAGCCAGAAGAACACGTGCTTGTCGCCCAGGAACGAATAGCGCGAGAACGCATAGGCCGCCGGCAGCGCCACGGTGAGCGAGATCACCGTGTTGATCGCCACGTAGATCAGGCTGTTGATGTAGCCCGAGTACCACGACTCGTCGGTGAAGATGCGCGCGTAGTTGGCCCAGGTGAGCTGCTGCGGGAAGAACGAGAAGCTCGACAGGATCTCCTCGTTCGTCTTGAAGCTCATGTTGACCATCCAGTAGATGGGCAGCAGCGCGAACAGGATGTACAGCAGCAAGAAGATGCTGCGCTTGTGGAAGCGTTTTTCGTTCATTGTTCTTTCTCCACCTCTTGCGTGCCCACGCGCTGCATCCAGTTGTAGAGCACGAAGCAGAACAGCAGGATGATCAGGAAATAGATCAGCGAGAACGCCGCCGCCGGCCCGAGGTCGAACTGCCCCACGGCCTTCTGCGTGAGGTACTGGCTCAGGAAGGTGGTCGCATTGCCCGGCCCGCCGCCCGTCAGCACGAAGGGCTCGGTGTAGATCATGAAGCTGTCCATGAAGCGCAGCAGCACCGCGATCATCAGCACGCCGCGCATCTTGGGCAGCTGGATGTAGCGGAACACCGCGAACTTGCTGGCGCCGTCGATGCGCGCGGCCTGGTAGTAGGCGTCGGGAATGGAGCGCAGGCCGGCATAGCAGAGCAAGGCCACCAGCGGCGTCCAGTGCCACACGTCCATCACCAGCACCGTGAGCCAGGCGTCGGTCGCACTGCCCGTGTAGTTGTATTCGATGCCCATGACCTGCAGCGCGTGGCCCAGGAGGCCAATGTCGGCACGGCCGTAGATCTGCCAGATGGTGCCCACCACGTTCCATGGAATGAGCAGCGACAGCGCCACCACCACCAGCACCGCCGACGACTTCCAGCCCGTGGCCGGCATCGACAGCGCGAGCGCGATGCCCAGCGGAATCTCCACCAGCAGCACCGACAGCGAGAAGCCCAGCTGGCGCCACAGCGCCTGGTGCAGCTCGTCGTCGCGCATCACGGCGGCGAACCATTCGGTGCCGACGAACACGCGCCGGTCGGGCGAGATGATGTCCTGCACCGAGTAGTTGACCACCGTCATCAGCGGCACGATGGCCGAGAAGGCCACGCAGATGAGCACGGGCAGCACGAGCCACCACGCCTTCTGGTTGATCGGCTTGTTCGTCGGGTTCATGCCACCAGTTCCTCGTCCTTGTAGTAGCAGGTGTGGGTGTCGAGCACCCGCAGCCACACCGTGTCGCCCACCGAGGGCGGCTGTTCGTCCGAATGCATGCGCACCTTGACCACGCCGCCGTCGACCTCGGCGCTGAGCATCGCGTGCGTACCGACGTCCTGCACCTGCTTCACCACCGCCGGCACGGCGCCGGCGGCGCCCGCGTTCGACAGGCGCAGGTACTCGGGCCGGATGCCGATCTTGAGCGCGCCGGGCGGCAGCTCGCGCGTGGGCACCAGCGGCGTGCCGGCCACTTCGAGCGCACCGTTGGCACTGTGGGCCGACAGGAAGTTCATGCCCGGCGAGCCGATGAAATGGCCGACGAAGGTATGGGCCGGCCGCTCGAACAGCGCCTCGGCGCTGCCCACCTGCACGGCCTTGCCGCGCGTCATGACCACCACCTCTTCGGCGAAGGTGAGCGCCTCGACCTGGTCGTGCGTCACGTAGATCAGCGTGAGCTTGAGCTCGCGGTGGATCTGCTTGAGCTTGCGGCGCAACTGCCACTTCAGGTGCGGGTCGATCACGGTGAGCGGTTCGTCGAACAGCACCGCCGACACGTCGCTGCGCACCAGGCCGCGGCCCAGCGAGATCTTCTGCTTGGCGTCGGCCGCCAGGCCCGCGGCGCGCTGGTTGAGCTGGCCGCTCATGTCGAGCATTTCGGCGATCTCGCCCACGCGCTTCTTGATCTGGTCTTCGGGCACCTTGCGGTTGCGCAGCGGGAACGCCAGGTTCTCGGCCACGGTCATGGTGTCGTAGATCACCGGGAACTGGAACACCTGCGCGATGTTGCGCTCCTGCGGCGTGGCGCGCGTCATGTCGCGGCCATCGAAGCTCACGCTGCCCTGCGAAGGCACGAGCAGGCCCGAAATGATGTTGAGCATGGTCGTCTTGCCGCAGCCCGAGGGGCCGAGCAAGGCGTACGCGCCGCCGTCGCGAAAGCTCATTTTCAGCGGGAGCAGCGCGTAGTCGCTGTCCTGCGTGGGGTTGGCGCGGTAGGCGTGGGCCAGGTCGAGATCGATGCGTGCCATGACTAGCTTCCTTTGCGCCATGCCGGCGCGAGCGCCAGCTTTTCGCTGGCATCGAACACATAGGCTTGCGATGCGCTGAAGTACAGCGTGATCGAAGCGCCCAGCTCGAAGCGGTGCACACCGGTGAGCTGCGCCACCAGTTCGCCCACCGCCGTGTCGACGTGCACGAAGGTGTCGGAGCCCGAAATTTCGGCCAGCTCCACCTTGCCGGGCAAGGCGATGTCGCCCTCCCCTGCGTTCACGTTCAAGGCGCTCGCGCGCAGGCCGACCGTGACCGCGCCCGACACGCTGTCAGGCAGGGCCAGCGTCAGCGCGGGCCCGCCCGAGAGTTGCACGCGGCCGGCCGCCGCCGTGCCCGCCAGCAGGTTCATCGGCGGATCGCTGAAGGCGCGCGCCACGCGCAGCGACTGCGGCGCGTGGAACACCTCGGCGGTCGGGCCGTACTGCAGCAGCTCGCCGGCGTCCATCACGGCCGTGTAGCCACCCAGCAGCAGCGCTTCGCCCGGCTCGGTGGTGGCGTAGATGACGGTCGAGTCGCCGGTGGCGAAGAGCTGCGTGAGTTCTTCGCGCAGGCCTTCGCGCAATTTGTAGTCGAGGTTGACCAGCGGCTCGTCGAGCAGCATGAGCGGTGCGTTCTTGGCGAGCGCGCGCGCCAGCGCCACGCGCTGCTGCTGGCCGCCCGACAGCTCCTGCGGGTAGCGGTCGAGGAACATGCCGATGTGCAGCTTGTCGGCCAGCGCCTTCACCCGCGCGTCGATGTTCGACTCGCCGCGCAGCTTCAGCGGCGAGGCGATGTTGTCGGCCACCTTGAGCGAGGGGTAGTTGATGAACTGCTGGTAGACCATCGCGACATTGCGCTCGCGCACCGGCGTGCCGGTGACGTCCTTGCCGTCCACCAGCACACGCCCGGTGCTCGGCGTGTCGAGCCCGGCCATGAGGCGCATCAGGCTGGTCTTGCCGGCCTGCGTGGCGCCGAGCAGCACGGTCACCGCGCCGCTTTTGGGCGCAATGCTCTGCTCGTAGAGCCAGGTTTGCGCGCCGACCTTCTTGGTGACGCGCTCCAGAGTCAGCTGCATCAGCTCACCTCCACTTCCACGGTGTCGTTGTTGTTCTTTGCGTTGGCCTGCAGCCAGATGGCCACTTGCTCGCGCTCGGCGGGCGTGTAGTGCAGGCCGAGCTTGGTGCGGCGCCAGAGCACGTCGTCCGAGCTCACGGCCCATTCGCGCGCCTGCAGGAAGCGCAGCTCGCGCTCGTACAGGCCGGGCGCCACCTCGGCGCCCATGTCGGCCAGCGATTGCGCCTCGCCGACCAGTTCGGCCACGCGCGCGCCGTAGCCGCGCGCCAGCCGCAGCGCGACCTGGGCGTCGAGCCAGGGGTACTTCGCCTGCACGGCGGCCACGAAGCGGGCGAAGTCGTCGTCGGGGCGCTTGGGCGCGCCGATCCAGGCCGACAGGTCGCCGCCGGCCAGGAAGGCGCCGTCGGTCCAGGCCGGGCGCTGGGCATTCGACTGGCCGAGCATCTTGCCGACCTCGTCGGCCGCGTCCTCGGCCAGCTTGCGGAAGGTGGTGATCTTGCCGCCCCACACCGACAGCAGCGGCGCGGCGGTGGTGTTCGACTCGAGCAGGTAGTCGCGCGTGACGGCCGAGGGGTCGCCCGAGGCGTCGTCCAGCAGCGGGCGCACGCCCGAGTAGGTCCAGACCACGTCGGCCGGCACGATGGCCTTGTCGAAGTAGCGGCTGGCCTGGGTGCACAGGTAGTCGATCTCTTCCTGCGCGATGCGCGCGGCGCCGGGGTCGTCGCCGCTGATCTCGATGTCGGTGGTGCCGATCAGCGTGAACGCGCCCTGGTAGGGAATGGCGAAGATGATCCGCTTGTCGGGGTTCTGGAAGATGTAGGCGTGGTCGTGGTCGAACAGGCGCGGCACGATGATGTGGCTGCCCTTCACGAGCCGCAGGCTCTTGGTGGCCAGCGCCTCGCCGCGCGCCGACTGGGCCACGCCGCGCAGGAAGGATTCGGCCCAGGGGCCGGCCGCATTCACCACGGCGCGCGCACGCACGGTGCGGTGCGCGCCATCGGGGCCTTCGAGCGTCGCGACCCAGCCGTCGGCGCCACGCTGTGCGTGGATGCAACGCGTGCGCGTGAGCACTTCGGCGCCCTTCGAACGCGCATCGATGGCGTTGAGCACCACCAGCCGCGCGTCGTCGACCCAGCCGTCGGAGTACACGAAGCCGCGCTTGTACTGTGCCTTGAGCGGCGCGCCGGCCGGGTGCTGGCGCAGGTCGATGCCGCGCGACGGCGGCAGCACCTCGCGCCTGGCGAGGTGGTCGTACATGAACAGGCCGATGCGGATCATCCAGGCCGGGCGCATCGAGGGGTCGTGCGGCATCACGAAGCGCAGCGGCCACATGATGTGCGGCGCGCTCTTGAGCAGCACCTCGCGCTCCTGCAGCGCCTTGCGCACCAGCGAGAACTCGTAGTACTCGAGGTAGCGCAGCCCGCCGTGGATCAGCTTGGTGGACGACGACGAGGTGTGCGAGGCCAGGTCGTCCTTCTCGCACAGGACCACGCGCCAGCCCCGGCCGGCGAGGTCGCGCGCAATGCCGCAGCCGTTGATGCCACCGCCGACGATCAGCACATCGCAATCGGTGGCAGGTTCGGCCGCTGGAGAGGAGAAATCGGTCACAGGCTGGAGGTCCGTAGGTTCGTGACTTTTGTCAGCAAAGGCCGAGATTGTATTTTCGCGTTTTTTCATTTGGATTCCTTTTGGCGCGATTTTCCTCCGAGTTTTCCCTTACTCGGCTTCGTTTTCTTTCGTTTTAAAGTGACGCGGCCTGTACCCTCGACCCCAGTCTTTCCGCTTTCCACGACGCCTCTGTGAACTCCAACCCGCGCCAGATCAACCTCCTCGACACCGTGCGCGCGCGCGGTTCGGTCACCGTCGAACAGCTCGCCGACATGCTGGGCGTCACGCTGCAGACCGTGCGGCGCGACGTGCAGCGGCTGGCCGATGCGGGCTTGCTCACGCGTTTCCACGGCGGCGTGCGCGTGCCCAGCTCGACCACCGAGAACATCGGCTACCAGCAGCGCGAAACGCTCAATGCCGACGGAAAAGCGCGCATTGCGCGCCGCGTGGCCGAGCTGGTGCCCAACGACTGTTCGCTGATCCTGAACATCGGCACCACCACCGAGGCCATCGCCAAGGCGCTGATGCGCCACACGGGCCTGCGCGTGATCACCAACAACCTGAACGTGGCGACCATCCTCAGCGGCAACACGGCCTGCGAGGTGATCGTGGCCGGCGGCTCGGTGCGCCCGCGCGACCGCGCCGTGGTGGGCGAAGCCACCATCGACTTCATCCGCCAGTTCAAGGTCGACATCGCGCTCATCGGCGTGTCCAGCATCGAGGCCGACGGCTCGCTGCGCGACTTCGACCTGCGCGAGGTGAAGGTCGCGCAGACCATCATTGCCCAGGCGCGCGAGGTGTGGCTGGCGGCCGACGCGAGCAAGTTCAACCGGCCGGCCATGATCCAGCTGGGCACGCTCTCGCAGATCGACCGCCTGTTCACCGACGCCGCGCCGCCGCCGCCCTTCCCCGACCTGCTGCACGCCGCGCAGGTGCGCCTGGAGATCGCGCGCGACAACTGAACCCCATCAGACTCATCGAATGACCACCTACCTGCTTGCCCTGGACCAGGGCACCTCCAGCTCGCGCAGCATCGTGTTCGACCGCGAAGGCCGCATCGTCGCCATCGCCCAGAAGGAACTCACGCAGATCTACCCGCAGCCGGGCTGGGTCGAGCACGACCCGATGGAAATCTGGCGCAGCCAGCTGGCCACCGCGCGCGAGGTGCTGGCCAAGGCGAAGCTGCAGCCCGCCGACATCCACGCCATCGGCATCACCAACCAGCGCGAGACCACCGTGCTGTGGAACCGCACCACCGGCCAGCCGGTGCACCACGCCATCGTCTGGCAGGACCGCCGCGCCGAGCCGCTGTGCGCGCAGCTGCGCGAGCAGGGCCTGAGCGACACCATCCGCGAAAAGACCGGCCTGGTGATCGACGCGTATTTCTCGGGCACCAAGCTGCGCTGGCTGCTCGACAACGTGCCCGGCGCGCGCGCCCAGGCCGAACGCGGCGAACTGGCCTTCGGCACGGTCGACAGCTGGCTCATGTGGCAGCTCACCGGCGGCAAGGTGCACGTGACCGACGTGAGCAACGCCTCGCGCACCATGCTCTTCAACGTGCACACGAACGACTGGGACGCCGACCTGCTGAAGGCGCTGGACATCCCCGCCGCGCTGATGCCGAAGGTGCAGCCGTCCAGTTCGCACTTTGCCGACACCGACGCCGCGCTGCTGGGCCACGCGCTGCCCATCGGCGGCGTGGCCGGCGACCAGCAGAGCGCCCTCTTCGGCCAGGCCTGCTTCGAGGCCGGCATGGCCAAGAACACCTACGGCACCGGCTGCTTCCTGCTGATGCACACGGGCGGCGCGTTCCAGCCTTCGCACAACGGCCTGCTCGTGACCAGCGCCGCGCAGGTCGACGCGACCCCGCAGTACGCGATGGAAGGCAGCGTGTTCGTCGGCGGCGCCGTGGTGCAGTGGCTGCGCGACGGCCTCAAGGCCATCAAGGGCAGCGCCGAGGTGCAGTCGCTCGCCGAGAGCGTTCCCGACGCCGGCGGCGTGATGATGGTGCCGGCCTTCACCGGCCTGGGCGCGCCCTACTGGGACGCGGACGCGCGCGGCACGATCACCGGCCTCACGCGCGGCACCACGGTCGCGCACATCGCGCGCGCCGCGCTGGAAAGCATCGCGTACCAAAGTGCCGCGCTGCTGCAGGCCATGAGCCGCGACGCGGTGGCCGCGGGCGGCAAGCCCGTGGCCGAGCTGCGCGTGGATGGCGGCGCGAGCGTGAACGACCTGCTGATGCAGTTCCAGGCCGACCTGCTGGGCATTCCCGTGGTGCGACCCGAGGTGGTCGAGACCACCGCGCTGGGCGCGGCCTACCTCGCGGGACTGTCGACCGGCGTCTACACCGACGCGCGCCAGCTCTCGAAGCTGTGGAAGGTGGAGCGCCGCTTCATGCCGACCATGGGCCGTGCGCAGGCCGAGGAATCGATGGCGCGCTGGGAGCGCGCGGTGCGCCAGGCGACCGCGACCTGAGCGGGCGCGGGCTTACCAGCCCCAGAGGGAGCGCTTCAGCACCCAGCCGGTGGCGCCGCCTTCGTGGCGCACCTTCACCCAGTCGCCGCGGCGCTCGAGGGTGCGCAGCACGTCGCCGTACACGGCCTTCTTCACGACCGGGCTGCGCGCGCCGGGCGCGCGGCGCAGCTGCGCGGTCTTCGCCTTCACGACGTGGTGCGGCGTCTTGCTCGTCATCGAACGGAAGACCCAGGCCTTGTCGTTCTCGAAATCGGTGACGCGCAGCCAGTCGCCCTTGCGGCCGATCACGCGCAGCGGATAGCCCCGGCTCACGGTCCAGTGCGCCTCGGCGCGCTGGCTGGGGGCGGTGCGCATGTTCAGGGTCTTGACCGCGACACTGACCATCTGCGGCTGCGCGGCAAAGGCGGACGGCAGCAGCATCCACGAGAAGAAGAATGCGAGCAGGAGCGCGGGCAGTCGGCGGCTGAATCGGGCCATGGGGCGAGGGTTCCTTTCGAGAAGACACGGGAGGTCCGGCAAATGCCGGTCGAAGCCCCCTCTGGGACGCTGAGCGCCGATAAGTTCCGCGGGGATATCCCTGAGCCGCACTCCAAAGACCCCGCGAGGGTCGGGACACTGGACGCGTGGCCGCAGGGTGCGGGGCAGAATTCGCCCGCCCTCGACTCCCCCGCGCCGCGCTTGACACATTCCGCCATCGACACCCCGCGTCCTCCCTCCAGCGCCCTGCTGGCCTGCGGCGTGGTCGGCGCGACGCTGCTGGCGCTGATCGCCCTGGGCCACGACGGCCGCCGCATCGCCCAGCTCGCGGTGCTCGCCGCACCGCCCGTGCTCTGGCTGCTGTGGCCGCTGCACAGCGCACGCCTGCGGCGCTGGCGCACGGCGCTGGTGTGGCTCTGGGTCATGGGCTTCGGCCTGGACGCCGTGGTCCGCGCCTACCTGCTCGACACCTACCAGGCCGCGCCCGACAGCGCCATGGTGCTGGGCGCCGCGGCCAACACCAACGCGCGCGAAAGCGCCGAGTACCTGCGCATGCACTGGCGCTCCGCTGTCGTCTGGTCGGCCGCGCTCGCGGCGGCGGGCCTGCTGGCGGGCCTGTTCGCGCGACGCGGTGCCACGGCGCCGCGTGCGCGGCGGCCGTTCTGGGCGCGCTCGCTGATGCTGCTCATCCTGCTCGTCGCCTGCGTGGCCTACGTGAGCAAGCCCTGGCGCCGGCTGCACCCGGTCGTCTTCTGGACCCAGTGGTCGCAGTCGCTGCACGACCAGCGCGCCGCCTGGGCCGACCAGGAAAAAACCCGCGATGCGCAGATGGCCCAGGCCCGGCAGATCGCACCGGTGATCACGCGCGAGGGACCGTCCACCGTCGTGCTGGTGATCACCGACAGCATCAACCGCGACAACATGGGCCTGTACGGCTACGGCCGCCCGACCACGCCGCGCCTGCAGGCGCACAAGGCGCAGGAAGGCGACCGCATGGCCGTGTTGCGCAACGCGTGGTCGGTCGACGCGAGCACCCTGCCCGCGCTGCGCAACATGTTCCATTTCGGCCAGCCCGCGAATGGAAACAACGGAAACGGCGACAGCCCGCCCCACCTGCTGGCCCTGGCGCGCGCCGCCGGCTACAAGGTCTGGTGGATCAGCAACCACGACGACCTCGCCATCGAGCAGCAGCACGCGCGCTACGCCGACGTCGTCGACATGGTGAACCGCACGCCGGGCCGCGCCAGCGCCTCGCTCGACGGCGAGATCCTCGACTGCGTGCAGGAAGCCTTTGCCGACACCAGCACCGAGCGCAAGCTCATCGTGGTCCACCTGATGGGCGCGCACCCGCACTACAGCCTGCGCTTTCCCGAGAACGCCAACCCCTTCGACGACAGCGTCGACGCGGTCGAGAACGGCCTCGTGAAGGACGGCCGCTCGGCCTGGGTGCGCCACTTCCGCCAAGAGTACGACGCCGCCCTGCTGTACCACGACTTCGTGGTGTCGGAGCTGCTGCAGCAGACCCGCAGCACCGGCAAGCCGGACGACTACCGCGCCTGGATGTACCTGTCGGACCACGGCCAGGAAGTCGGCCACGGCAGCGACCGCGCAGGCCACAGCCCCGCCACCGCCTCGGGCTACCGCATCCCGGCCGTCGTCTGGCGCAACCGCGAGCCGCTGCCCACCGGCGCCGCCACGCAGCAGCCCTTTCGCGCGGACTGGGCCGGCTGGAGCCTGATGGACCTGCTGGGCATCCGCTGGAGCGGGCAGAAGGCCGAACGCAATGTGCTGGGCGATGCCTACCAGTGGCAGGCGCCGGAGATTCCGGTGGTGGTGGAGTCGTTCTCGAAGTAGCGGGAGTCAGCGATCGGCCACCGGCCGCACGGCGTGGGTGGCCTCGGCCGCCTCGTTCTGGCCGATCCACGCATTGCTGAAGTCCACGGCATAGAAGTGCTGCGCGGCCTCGCTGCCCGAGCCCGACCAGAACTTGCGCAGCGGCGTATCGGGAAAGCGTGCGCCGTCGATGGTGGGAACGGAGGTTTCGCGGGCGCACCACCGGGGCACGGTGACGGGCTCCCGTTCGGGACTCAGTTCGAGCGTGAAGGTCTCGTCGACCAGGCCATGGTCGCAACGCCGCAGCGCCGCCAGCTCCACGATGGTCGGCAGCCGCCATTGCGAGATGCCTTCGTGGCCCTTGGCGTTGAGCGCCTGCACGCGCTCCTGCGCGTCCATCAGGCTCAGGGCTTCGGCCTCGCCGACGCAACGCCCGCCCTGCCAAGTCTGCCCCAGCGCGCAGCGGAGCCAACGCAATCCGGTGGCGGCATCGAGCACGACGGCCGTCGATGCCTGCGCGGAGGCTTGTTCTTTCGGTGAGGCGGCCTGGTCGCAGCCGGCGAGCAACGCGACAGCCGCCAAGGCGGCAGCCATCCACTTGCCATCACGGGCAAGCATTGATTTCTTCATGAGAACTCCCTGCGGTCAGCAACTTGGATCGAGATCGAACTCGAATGCTACCGCCGGGTGCGCGATGTCCCGGGGCCTGCACGGGCCCGCAGGACATCGACTCGATACGCCGTCAGTGCGCCGGCACCAGGAAGTCCTGGCTGATCCGCCCGCCCAGCTCGTTCACCCGGTCGAGGAACTGCGTGAGGTAGGCGTGCAGGCCCGTCGCCAGGATCTCGTCGACGCGTGCGTACTGCAGGTCGGCCAGCAGCTTGCCGGCGCGGCGTTGGGTTTCGGCGCTCTGCTCGTTCTGCACCTTGGCGAGGTTGTTGACCACCTCGACCAGGCTCGCGTGCAGCGAGCGCGGCATGTCGGCGCGAAGAATGAGCAGCTCGGCCACGCGCTCGGGCTTGATCACGTCGCGATACACCTTGCGGTAGACCTCGAAGGCCGAGACGCTGCGCAGGATCGCGCTCCAGTGATAGAAGTCGTACTCCTGGTCTTCCTCGGTGGCGGCGCCGAAGAACTCGCTGTTGAGCGCGTGGAACTTCACGTCGACCAGGCGCGCCGTGTTGTCGGCACGCTCCAAAAAGGTGCCCAGGCGCGAGAAGTAGAACGCCTCATCCTGGAGCATGGTGCCCAGCGTGACGCCGCGCGACAGGTGCGAGCGGAACTTGACCCACTCGAAGAACTGGCCCGGGTCGCGCTCGAAGTCGCCGGCGCGCAGCATGCGGTTCACTTCGAGCCAGGTGGTGTTCTGCGTTTCCCAGGCTTCGGTGGTGAGCGCGCCGCGCACGGCACGCGCGTTCTCGCGCGCGGCCTTCAGGCAGGAGACGATCGACGACGGATTGCTCTCGTCCTTGACCATGAACTCCATGACTTCGTTGGGCGTGATCTGGTCGTACTTCTTGCTGTACCAGGGCAGCAATTCGCTGATCGAGAGCACGCCCTGCCAGCCGTACTTGGCAACCTCGGCCGACTGCGGCAGCAGCGAGGTCTGGTAGTTGACGTCGAGCATGCGCGCCGTGTTCTCGGCACGCTCGGTGTAGCGCGACATCCAGTAGAGGTGGTCTGCGGTGCGGGACAGCATCGTGGGTGCTCCTACTGCGATTGGCTTTGCGACTGCGTGGCCGCCTTCGGCTTGGCCGTGCGGTCCGCTTCGAGAATCCAGGTGTCCTTGGTGCCGCCGCCCTGCGACGAGTTGACCACCAGCGACCCCTCCTTGAGCGCCACGCGCGTGAGGCCGCCGGGCACCATCTGCACTTCGCTGCCCGAGAGCACGAAGGGGCGCAGGTCGATGTGGCGCGGCGCGATGCCGGCGTCGACGAAAGTCGGCGAGGTCGACAGGCTCAGCGTGGGCTGGGCGATGTAGCCGTCGGGCTTGGCGATGACGGCCTTCTTGAAGTCTTCGATCTCGGCCTGCGTGGCGGCAGGGCCGATGAGCATGCCGTAGCCGCCGGCGCCGTGCACCTCCTTGACGACCAGGTCCTTCATGTTGTCGAGCGTGTACTGCAGCTCGTCCTTGTTGCGGCACATGTAGGTGGGCACGTTCTTCAGGATCGGCTTCTCGCCGAGGTAGAACTCGACCATCTTCGGCACGTACGGATAGATCGACTTGTCGTCGGCCACGCCGGTACCCACGGCATTGCAGATCACGACGTTGCCCGCGCGGTAGGCGCGCATGAGGCCCGCGCAGCCGAGGGTGGAGGTCGGACGGAACACGTCGGGGTCGAGGAAGTCGTCGTCGACGCGGCGGTAGATCACGTCGACCCGCACCGGGCCGCGCGTGGTGCGCATGTAGACGAAGTCGTCCTTGACGAACAGGTCTTGCCCTTCGACCAGTTCCACGCCCATCTGCTGGGCCAGGAAGGCGTGCTCGAAGTAGGCGCTGTTGTACATGCCGGGCGTGAGCACCACCACCGTGGGCTCGGCCGTGGCCGGCGGCGCGCTGGCGCGCAGGGTTTCGAGCAGCAGGTCGGGGTAGTGGGCGACCGGCGCGATGCGGTTCTGGTTGAAGAGCTCCGGGAAGAGCCGCATCATCATCTTGCGGTTCTCGAGCATGTAGCTCACGCCGCTGGGCACGCGCAGGTTGTCTTCGAGCACGTAGTACTCGCCGTTGCCCTGGGCATCGGGGGCGCGCACGATGTCGATGCCCGAGATGTTCGAGTAGACGTTGTGCGGCACGTTCACGCCCATCATCTCGGGACGGAACTGGGCGTTGTTCAGAATCTGCTCGGCCGGGATGATGCCGGCCTTGATGATTTCCTGGTCGTGGTACACGTCGTACAGGAAGCGGTTGAGCGCCGTGACACGCTGCACCAGCCCCTTTTCCATGCTCTCCCACTCGTGGGAGGGAATGATCCGGGGCAGCAGGTCGAACGGGATCAGCCGCTCGGTGCCGGAGCCGTCCTCGTCCTTGGCGCCGTACACCGCGAAGGTGATGCCGACCCGGCGGAAAATCATTTCCGCCTCTTCACGCCGCGATCGCATCACCTCACCGGGTTGCTTCGCAAGCCATTGGTCGTAGCGCTTGTAGTGCTGTCGGATTGCAGCGCCCGCATAGGGGAGCTGCTCATACATCTCGTCGAATTTGTGCATGGAACGACCAATCTCCTTGAGCCATAGCTTAGCAAGTTCGAGGCCAGTAGAAGCCCTAGGTTTGGGCCCGATGCGAGGGCATTTCGCGTTTCGGACCTTCATGGCATGCGGTGGCGCCAGTAGCGCGGATCATTCGCGCGTTCACACTTCAGCTCGGCCGGCGCCGGGCTCGCCCAGTGGGCGGCGCCGCAGCGCGGGCTGTCGACCACCTGCACGCCGCGTTCGACGTAGCGCGCCACCACCTCGGGCGCGGGGTGGCCGAAGCGGCTGCGGTAGCCGGCCTGCACGAGCGCGATGCGCGGGCGCACGGCGTCCAGAAAAAGCTCGCTCGACGAGGTCTTGCTGCCATGGTGCGGCACCAGCAGCACGTCGGCCGCAAGCCCGGGCGTTCGCGACACCAGCGCGGCCTCCTGCAGCCGTTCGATATCGCCCGCCAATAGAACCGTGGCACGGCCGTTGCCGATGCGCAGCACGCACGACACGGCATTGGGCCGCGTGAAGCCGAGGTAGTCGCTGTCGAAGGGAAACAGTACCTCGAAATCCACCCCGTCCCAGGTCCAGTGCTGCCCGGCCTCGCAGCGGCGCGCGGGGCGCAGCGCCTGCAGCGGGTGCCCGGCCTCGATGGAACTCAGCAGCGCCGCCTGCGGCTGCATGGCGAGCACGGCGGGGGCGCCGCCGGTGTGGTCGATGTCGCGGTGGCTCAGCAGGAGCATGTCAAGCCGCTCGCCCCGCGCGCGCAGCAGCGGCACGAGCACGCGGTGGCCTGCGTCGCTGTCGAGCCCGTAGCGCGGGCCGGCGTCGTACAGCAGGCTGTGCGTGGCGGTGCGCACGAGCACCGCGTTGCCCTGCCCGATGTCGGCGGCGAGCAGGTCGAACTCGCCCACCGCAGGTCGCGCTGGCTGCCACAGCAGCACCGGCAACAGCAGCGGCAGGCCGAGCGCGCGCATCGACCACGGCAGGCGCATCGCCAGCAGCACGCCGCCTGCCACGCCACCCGCAGCCAGCCACGCGGGTGGCGCGGCCATCGACAGCGTGGCGAACGGCAGGCCGGCGAGCGCCTGCAGCAACAGCGCGAACAGCTTCACGGCGCCAGCCGCCACGTCCCACAGCGGCGGCACCGCCACGCCGAGCATCGCCAGCGGCGTGATCACCAGCGTCACCCACGGGATCGCGATCGCATTGGCCACGAGCCCGACGGCCGACACCTGCTGGAACAGCAGCAGGCTCAGCGGCGCGAGCGCCAACGTGATGGTCCATTGCTCGCGAAAGAAGCGGCCCAGGCGCGTGAGCGCCCCCACCCGCCCCTCGCCCGGCACCGCCGTGGCGGAGGCGAACAGCACCGCCACCGCCACGAAGCTGAGCCAGAAGCCGGCCTGCAGCAGTGCCCACGGATCGGCGGCCACCACGACCGCCGCCGTCAGCAGCCAGACGTGCGGCCACGGCCAGCGCCGGCCCGTCAGGCGCAGCAGCGCCACGGCCGCGAGCATCCAGACCGTGCGCTGCGAGGGCACGCCCCAGCCGCTGAAGAGCGCATAGAGCGCGGCCAACAGCACGCCGCCGGCGAGCGCAGCCTGCTGCGCGGGAAGCCGCAGCATGAGCCGGCCGCTGCGCCGCCAGAGCGCGCCCACGACATGCGCCGCGAACCACGCGAACAAGGTGATGTGCAGGCCCGAGATCGACATCAGGTGCGCCACACCGGTGGCGCGGAACACGTCCCAGTCGGCACGGTCGATTGCGCCCTGGTCGCCGGTGACGAGCGCGGCGATCACGCCGGCCTGCCGCCGGTCGTCCACGCGGGCGAAGACCGCATCGCGCACGGCCTCGCGCGCCCGCTCGATCGGGTGCAGCCACGTCGTACCCAGCAAGCGCGGTGCGGTGTCGCGCGCCCCGGCCCGCACATGGCCCTGCGCATGCACGCCCTGCTCCCACGCCCACAGCTCGCTGTCGAAGCCATGCGGATTGAGGTTGCCGTGCGGCGCGCGCAGGCGCACGGTCAGTTGCCAGCGCTGGCCGGCGTGCACCTCGCCCACGATGCGTGCGACGGACGCACGCCGCTCGGCGGGCTGCTCCCACATCCCGCCGTAGTCGCCGTACCAGGCAAGCGCGATGCGTGACGGCACCGTCGGTGGCGCAGCGTCAGGCAGGGCCTCGGCCCACTGCGCCGTCTCCACGTCGAAACGGAAGCGCGTTCCGATCTCGCCGGGTTGTGGCATCTGCGAGACCACGCCCGTGAGCCGCAGGTCGCGTCCTTCGAGCGGCGGCTCCAGCGCCCCTTGCGCGTAAGCCGTGGCGCGCCATCCAGCCAGGCCCGCGCCGGCCATCGACAGCATCAGCACGATCAGCCGAGTCCCCCGCCACCGCCACCGCCACAGCAGCCATCCGCCGCCGAGCCCCACGAGCAGCAATGCGACGTAGACACCCGCCGCCCACAGCAGCGGCTGGCGCAGCTGCACCGCCGCGCCGAGCAGCGTACCGCCCAGCGCAACGAAGGCCCCCGACCCACCCGCGACAGCCTCGGACGCACGCCGCGACTGCCCTCCCGACACCCCGGAATCCATGATGCAAACCCTCCCCCAACCCACGCTCGATGGCGCGTTAATTGCTTGGCAACTGGGCTAGTATGCGTCTCACCAGAGACATCTTTTCGATGCAACCTCGCTGCACTGCACGCCCCTACGCATGTCCATCCACGCCGCACTCCACCACGTCACCCACTACACATACGACCGCCTGGTGCAGTTGGGCCCGCAAGTCGTGCGACTGCGCCCCGCGCCCCATTGCCGCAGCAATGTGATCTCGTACTCGCTGCGCGTCGAACCGGCCGAGCACTTCGTCAATTGGATGCAGGACCCGTTCGCCAACTACCAGGCGCGGCTCGTGTTCCCCGAGAAGACGCGCGAGTTCAAGGTCACGGTCGACCTCGTGGTCGAGATGGCGGTCTACAACCCCTTCGACTTCTTTCTCGAGCCGCAGGCCGAGAACTTCCCCTTCAAGTACACGGCCTCGCAGGCCGAAGAACTGGCGCCCTACCTCGTCACCGAAGAGCCCACGCCGCTGCTGCAGGCCTACCTCGACAGGATCGAGCGCAAGGAACAGCGCACCATCGACTTCCTGGTCGGCATCAACCAGCAGGTGCAGAAGGACGTCAGCTACCTCATCCGCATGGAGCCCGGCGTGCAGACGCCCGAAGAAACGCTCAGCAACGGCAGCGGCTCGTGCCGCGACTCGGGCTGGCTGCTGGTGCAGCTGCTGCGCCATTGCGGCCTGGCCGCGCGCTTCGTGTCGGGCTACCTGATCCAGCTCACGCCCGACGTGAAGGCCCTCGACGGCCCCAGCGGCACCACGGTCGACTTCACCGACCTGCACGCCTGGTGCGAGGTGTTCCTGCCGGGCGCCGGCTGGATCGGCCTGGACGCCACCTCGGGCCTGCTGGCCGGTGAAGGCCACATTCCACTCGCCTGCACGCCCACGCCGTCGAGCGCCGCGCCCATCGAAGGCGGCGTCGACGAGTCCGAGGTCGAGTTCAGCCACGAGATGAAGGTCACGCGCATCTACGAATCGCCGCGCGTCACCAAGCCCTACACCGAAGAACAATGGGCCGAGGTGCTCGCGCTCGGCGACGCGGTCGATGCACGCCTCGTGGCCGGCGACGTGCGCCTGACGATGGGCGGCGAGCCCACCTACGTGGCCACCAGCGACCGCGACGCGCCCGAATGGAACACCGACGCGCTCGGCCCCACGAAGCGCGGCTACGCCACCGAACTGGTTCACAAGCTGCGCGCCGAGTACGGCCAGGGCGGCTTCCTGCATTTCGGCCAGGGCAAGTGGTACCCGGGCGAGCAGCTGCCGCGCTGGGCGCTGTCGATCTTCTGGCGCGCCGACGGCCAGACGCTGTGGCACGACCCCGAGCTGTTCGCCGACGAGCGCTTTCCCACGCACTACACGAGCGAGGACGCGCGCCGCTTCACCACCGTGCTGGCGCACAAGCTGGGCCTCACCGAGCGCTACATCCAGGCCGGCTACGAGGACACCTACTACTACCTGTGGCGCGAACGCCGCCTGCCGGTGAACGTCGACCCCTTCGACTCCAAGCTCGACGACGAACTCGAACGCGTGCGCCTGCGCCGCGTGTTCACGCAGAAGCTCGACGCGGTGATCGGCTACATGCTGCCCATCGAACCCGGCAACGCCAACGGCGACACGCCCGCGCTCGCCGGCCCCGGCTGGAAGACCGGGCCCTGGTTCCTGCGCGACGACCGCCTGTTCCTGATCCCGGGCGACTCGCCCATGGGCTACCGCCTGCCGCTCGACTCGCAGCCGTGGGCCAGCAAGGGCGACTACCCCTACCTCATCGAGCGCGACCCGACCGCACCGCGCGCCGCGTTGCCCAGCGCGTCCGACTACCGCGCGCGCTATGCCACCGCCACCCCGGTGGCCGGCGCCGACCTGGGCGAGGTGCCCTACACCTTCGGCGCGCCACCCGTGGTGGCCGCGTCGCTGCGCATGCAAAGCCCCGGCGATGCGGCGAAGGGCGATGCAGCAGTTGCGGCTGATGCCGCCACACCCGCCACGCGCCAGCCGCTGCGCGGCGAATCGGCCCACTGGGTCACGCGCACCGCGCTGTGCGTCGAGGTGCGCGACCCGCGCCGCGCCAACGGCCCCGCGGCCGAGAAAAAGGGCAGCGCCTCGGGCGTGCTCTACGTCTTCATGCCGCCGCTGGCGCGCCTGGAGGACTACCTCGACCTCGTCGCCGCCGTCGAAGCCACCGCGCAGCAGCTCGGCGTGCGCATCGTGATGGAAGGCTATCCGCCGCCGCGCGATCCGCGCCTGAAGATGCTGGCCGTGACGCCCGACCCGGGCGTGATCGAAGTCAACATCCACCCGGCCCACAACTGGAAGGAACTCGTCGACCACACCGAGTTCCTCTACAACGCCGCGTTCGAGACGCGCCTGTCGGCCGAGAAGTTCATGACCGACGGCCGCCACACCGGCACCGGCGGCGGCAACCACTTCGTGATGGGCGGCGCCACGCCCGCCGACAGCCCCTTCCTGCGCCGTCCCGAACTGCTCGCCAGCCTGCTGCTGTACTGGCACAACCACCCGTCGCTGAGCTACCTGTTCTCGGGCATGTTCATCGGCCCGACCAGCCAGGCGCCGCGTGTGGACGAGGCGCGCAACGACCAGGTCTACGAACTCGAAATCGCGCTGAAAGAGATCGCCAAGAACCGCGAGATCTACGGCCAGAACATGCCCGCATGGCTGGTCGACCGCACGCTGCGCAACATCCTGATCGACGTGTCGGGAAACACGCACCGCAGCGAGTTCTGCATCGACAAGCTCTACTCGCCTGACTCCAGTACCGGCCGCCTCGGCCTCCTGGAGCTGCGCGCCTTCGAAATGCCGCCGCATGCGCGCATGAGCATCGCGCAGCAGCTGCTGATCCGCGCGCTGGTCGCCCGCTTCTGGGACGCGCCCTACCAGGCGCCCGTCACCCGCTGGGGCACCGAGCTGCACGACCGCTTCCTGCTGCCGACCTTCGTCAAGATGGACTTCGACGACGTCATCAGCGAGATGCGCCAGGCCGGCTTTGCCTTCGATGCCGACTGGTTCGCACCGCACTTCGAGTTCCGCTTCCCGCTCGTGGGCCAGATGCAGTCGATGGGTGTGGAGCTGTCGCTGCGCAACGCGCTCGAACCGTGGCACGTGATGGGCGAGGAAGGCTCGGCCGGCGGCACGGTGCGCTATGTCGATTCGTCGCTGGAGCGCATCGAGGTGCGCGTGACCGGCCTGAACGAAAGCCGCCACGTCGTCACCGTCAACGGCAAGGTGCTTCCGCTGCAGCCCACGGGCGTCACCGGCGAGTTCGTGGCTGGCGTGCGCTACAAGGCGTGGAACCCGCCTTCGGCGCTGCACCCCAGCATCCCGGCCCACGCACCGCTGACCTTCGACCTCGTCGACACCTGGATGAAGCGCTCGCTGGGCGGCTGCCAGTACTTCGTCGCCCACCCGGGCGGCCGCAACTACGACACCTTCCCGGTCAACGCCTACGAGGCCGAGAGCCGCCGCCACTCGCGCTTCACGCGCACCGGCCACACGCCGGGCCTGCTGCGCACGCCGCCGGCCACCATCGAGCTGCCGGGCAGCCGGGAGTTTCCGTTCACGCTGGACCTGCGGCGCTGAGGAACGAGGTGGGCTCTGTTCGCGCGGGGCGCTTATTGCTTGCCGCGCGCCTTCGGGGTCCAGTGGCCGTTGTTTGAGGTCACCGTCCGTGACCTCAAAACCGCCCACTCCTCGGGCGGGCGCTGCGCATGAAATCGGCCAGGAAGCGTTCGGCATTTCGCCGGATCGCTTCGCTTGGCGGGCCCCGGTGACGGTGATGTGACAATCTCCCCCCTGTGGAACCCCTGAACGAATCCCTGTTCGACGCCCAGGCCCCGGAGCATCCGGCGGCACTGGCGTCTTCGCTCGCGCCGGCGGCCCTGCCTGGGCATTTCGACGAATTGCGGGGACAAGCGACGCCCGCGGCGCCCTCGCGGCCGGTGTCGGGCGCGGCCCCGGCGCCCGCCGCGGCCCCGCTGCTGTACGACGCCGCCGAGGAGCGACCGGCTCCGTCGCAATCGCAATCCCAGTCACAGTCCTCCTCGCAATCACAGGCACAGGAACCTTCACCCTCCAGCGACCAGCCCCCGCTCACCCCCGCCTGGAACGCCTTCTTCGAACAGCTCGGCCCCGGTGGCATCAACGACCTGCCGCGGCGCGCGGTCAGCCTGGAGCGGCAGATCCGCGACAACGGCGTCACCTACAACGTGTACGCCGACGCCAACGGCCCGCAGCGGCCGTGGTCGCTCGACCTGTTTCCGCTGATCGTCTCGCCCGAGAGCTGGGCCCAGATCGAGGCCGGCGTGCAGCAGCGCGTGCGCGTGCTCGACCGCGTGATGGCCGACGCCTACGGCCCGCAGCAGCTGCTGGCCGAAGGCCTGCTGCCGCCGGCGCTGGTGCGCGGTCACCCGGGCTACCTGCGCGCGCTGCACGGCGTGAAGCCGGCGGGCGACACCTGGCTGCACATCGCCGCCTTCGACCTCGCGCGCGGCCCCGACGGCAACTGGTGGGTGGTCTCGCAGCGCACGCAGGCGCCTTCGGGCCTGGGCTACCTGCTGGAGAACCGGCTCGCGATCACGCGGCAGTTTCCGCAGGCCTTCGAGGCGCTGCAGGTGCAGCGGCTGGCCGCCACCTACAGCGCCATGATGGAAGGCCTGCAGCGCATGTGCCCGTCGGGCTCGCCGCCGCACATCGCACTGCTCACGCCGGGCCCGTACAACGAAACCTACTTCGAGCACGCCTACCTGGCGCGCTACCTCGGCCTGACGCTGGTCGAAGGCAGCGACCTCACCGTGCGCGACCAGCGCCTGTACCTCAAGACCCTGCAGGGCCTGCGCCCGGTGCACGGCCTCATCAAGCGGCTCGACGACCAGTTCCTCGACCCGCTGGAGCTGCGGCCCGACTCCACGCTCGGCGTGCCCGGCCTGCTGCAGGCGATCCGCGCGGGCAACCTGCTCGTGGCCAACATGCCGGGCTCGGCCTTCCTCGAGTCGCCGGCGCTGCTGGGCTTCCTGCCGGGGCTGGCGCTGCGGCTCATCGGTGAAAAACTCAAGCTGCCGGCGCTGCCGACCTGGTGGTGCGGCGAACGCGCCGCGCTCGAGGCGGTGCTGCCGCAGCTCGGCGAAAGCGCCATCAAGCCGACCTACCCCGGCTTCCAGGGGCGCTCCAGCTTCGACGCCGTGTTCGGCAGCCAGCTCGGCCGCCGCGAAATCGACGAATGGGCCGGCCGCATCGTGCGCGAGGGCGACGTCCACACGGTGCAGGGCTACCTGCCGCTGTCGCAGATGCCGACCTGGGCCAGCGACCTCGGCCCCGGCCACATCGCGCCGCGCGCGCTGATGCTGCGCGTGTTCGCGGTGAGCGACGGCCCGCAGTCGTGGCGCGTGCTGCCCGGCGGCCTGGCGCGCCTGGCGGGCCCCGATGCACAGATCGCCTCGATGCAGCGCGGCGGCAGCAGTGCCGACGTCTGGGTGCAGACGCACGGCGAGGTCGACCGCACCACGCTGCTGCAGCCGCACGCCACACCGGCCTCGCTCGCGCGGCACCGCGCACCGGTCACCAGCCGCGCGGCCGAGAACATGTTCTGGCTCGGCCGCTACACCGAGCGTGCCGAGAACGCGGTGCGCCTGGCGCGCCTCACGCTCAACCTGCTGGGCAGCGAAGACCAGTCCTCGCGCCCGCTGCTCGAATGGCTGCACCGCATGGCGGTGCGCAATGCGCTCGTGCCGGCCGAAGCGCCGAGCGCGCCGCAGTCGCGCCGCGTGTTCGAACGCGCGTTGATCGCCGAGCTGGGCGACGTCGACAACGGTGGCAGCGTCGGCTACAGCCTGCGCAGCATCCGGCAGGCCGCGGCGGCCGTGCGCGAACGGCTGTCGCAGGACAACTGGAACCAGATCGTGCGCGCCGAAAGCGACTTCCTGCGGCGCGCGGCCGAGCAGGCCGGCGAAGGCAGCTTTGCCGCCAGCGCCGCCTTGCGCGCGCTCGAATCCGCCAGCACCGCGCTGGCCGCCATGACCGGCGCGCAGACCGACCGCATGACGCGTGACGACGCCTGGCGACTGCTGTCGATCGGCCGCCACATCGAGCGGCTGGGCTTCCTCTCGAGCGCGCTCGAGGCCGGCTTCGCCAACGGCGCCGTGCACGAGGTGAGCGGCTTCGAGGCGATGGTGGCGCTGTTCGACAGCACCATCACCTTCCATGCCCGCTACCAGCAGCGCCGCGATGTCGCCACGCTGGTCGACCTGCTGGTGCTCGACGCCGAGAACCCGCGCTCGCTGGCCTGGGTCACGCAGACGCTGCGCGGGCGCATCGCGCGGCTCGCGGGCAGCGCGCCGGGCAAGCTCACGGCCCTGTCGTACGAGCTGCCCGACCCCGCCACCTGGACGCTCGAACACCTGTGCGCGGCCGGCCCCGGCGCCGACTACCCCGCGCTGGTCGAGCTGCTCGCCACCTGCGAGACGGCCGCGTACCACGTGTCGGACGCCATCGGCACGCGCTACTTCACGCTCACCTCGGAATCGCTGCGCTCAGTGGGCGCCTGATTCCACAGAGACACACAACGATATTTCGAAGGAGGCATTTCCATGTCCGGCATCGCCCTCAACCGCCGTCTCACACTGACCGCCGCCAGCCTCCTGGTCGGCCTCGCGCTCGCCGGCTGCGGCAAGCAGGAACCCGCCGCGCCCGCGGCCGCTTCGGCACCGCCGCCCGCTGCCGCGCCGCGCGTGCTGGTCGTGGGCACCGACGCGGCCTACACGCCCTTCGAATCGCAGAACGAAAAAGGCGAGGTCGTGGGCTTCGACATCGATGTGGTGAAGGCCATCGCACTGAAGGCCGGCATCGAGGTGAAGTTCGTCAACACGCCGTGGGAAGGCATCTTCAACACGCTCGAGCTGGGCGACCGCGACCTGCTGGTGTCGGCCATCACCATCACGCCCGAGCGTCGCCAGACGATGGACTTCTCGCAGCCCTACTTCGAAGCCCGCCAGCTCATCGCCGTGAAGAGCGATTCGACGGTCGCGAAGTTCGACGACATCAAGAAGCTCAAGGTCGGCGTGCAGAACGGCACCACCGGCGACGAGGTGGTGGGCAAGCTGCTGGGCAAGTCGAGCACCGACATCAAGCGCTTCGAGTCGACGCCGCTGGCGCTCAAGGAACTCGAGGCCGGCGGCGTGCAGGCCGTGGTGGCCGACAACGGCGTGGTGGCCCACTACCTGGCCAACAACCCGGGCGGCGGCTTCAAGACCGTGAGCGATGCCGGCTTCTCGACCGAGCAGTACGGCATCGCCGTGAAGAAGGGCAACGCCGAGCTGCTGGCGAAGATCGACAAGGGCCTGGCCGACATCAAGGCCGACGGCACCTACGCGAAGATCTACGCCTCGCACTTCGGCGCCGAGTCCAAGTAGACAGCGAGCCGCGCGATGCTGCTGCACGTCACCCACGAAACGCGCTACGCGTACGCGCCGGCGGTCGAGACGGCGCAGCACCTGGCGCACCTGCGCCCGCTGGCCACCGCCTCGCAGGAGCTCGTGAGCCACCAGCTCACGATCGACCCCGCGCCCGCGCAACGCAACGAAGTGCCCGACCTGTACGGCAACACGCGCGCCTTCTTCGCGCTCGAAAGCACGCACGACCACCTCATCGTCACGGCCGAAAGCGTCGTGAAAACGTCGGCACCCGTGCTCTCGCCCGCCGTGGCGCGCGAGCTGCCCTGGGAGACCGTGCGCGAGCGCTTCCGCTTTCGCAAGGACGCGCCCTTCGACCCCGCCTCGGAGTTCGTCTTTCCCTCGCCGTACGTGCCGCGTCACGACGACTTCGTCGCCTACGCGCGCGCCAGCTTCGTGCCCGAGCGTCCCACCTTCGACGTGGCGATGGACCTCACCGAGCGCATGTACCGCGACTTCGCCTACGACGCCGACAGCACCGAGATCAACACCCCCGCCGTCGAGGCCTTGGCGCAGCGCAAGGGCGTGTGCCAGGACTTCGCCCACATCCTCATCGCGTGCTTTCGCGCCATGGGGCTGCCGGCGCGCTACGTGAGCGGCTACCTGCTCACGCAGCCGCCGCCGGGCCAGCCGCGCCTGGTCGGCGCCGACGCCTCGCACGCGTGGGTGTCGGTGTATCTGCCCGGCGAGGGCGAAGGCCCCGAGAGCGTGGGCGACTGGGCCGACTTCGACCCCACCAACGGCCGCCAGCCCGGCGAGGACTACGTCACGCTCGCCATCGGGCGCGACTACTCCGACGTCTCGCCGATGCGCGGCGTGCTGCATGGCGGCGCGCGCCACACGCTGCATGTCGGCGTGACCGTGCAACCCGTGGGGGAAGTGGTGCAGCTGCCGGCGTCGGCGGCGCAAACACAGACACAATCACCCCCGTCATCGTCATCATCATCCCCAGATCAGGAGTCTCCATGAGCGTTTACGACAAGCTTTCCAGCCTCGGCATTTCCCTGCCCCCGGTGTCCGCACCCGCCGCCGCCTACGTGCCCTTCGTGCAGACCGGCAACCTCGTGTTCCTGTCGGGCCACATCGCCAAGAAGGACGGCAAGGTCTGGGTCGGCCAGCTCGGCGCCAACATCGGCACCGACGAAGGCAAGCAGGCCGCACGCGCCATCGCCATCGACCTGCTCGGCACGCTGCACGCGGCCGTGGGCGACCTGAACAAGGTCAAGCGCATCGTCAAGGTGATGAGCCTCGTGAACTCGGTCGGCACCTTCACCGAGCAGCACCTGGTGACCAACGGCGCCAGCGAGTTCTTCGCCGAAGTGTTCGGCCCCGAAAAGGGCGCGCATGCACGCAGCGCCTTCGGCGTGGCGCAGATCCCGATGGGCGCCTGCGTCGAGATCGAGCTGATCGCAGAGATCGGCTGATCTTCTTCAGGGCGGCTCAGCCTCAATGAATGAGCCGCCCTCCGTTTCCGATCATTGAAAGCGTCACTGGGTGCGGACGCACACCCGGATCGTCGCCACTCGACACCGGAATCCCCTCGATCTCACGCCGCAGCATCAGCTTCATGGCGTCCTGCATCGAGCGGCGCGGTGAAGCGGCCAGCGCCGAGCGCGCCGCCTCCACCGTCACCATCGCCACCACGTACCCTTCCAGCGAAAAATAGCTGAACTCGTCGCGGCCCATGTGGCTGCGCATGTCCTGCTGGTAGCGCTGCACCAGCGGCGAGGTCGCCAGCCGCGGGTTGGGCATGACCTGCGAGATCACGGTGCCGCGCGCCGCCGGCCCCACGCTCTTGGCGAGCACCTCGCCGTTGACGATCGAGAGCATGTACGGCGTCGGCCGTGCCACGCCACTTTCTGCCGCCAACCCCGACAGCAGCTTCACCCCACATGGCGTCACGCACAGCGCGAACAGCGCATCGGGCTTGGCCGCGCGCACGCTCGCGGCCAGCGCGGCGCCGTCCATCTGCGCCAACGCCACGCCCTGCTGCCCCACGAGTTCGATGCCCGCGCCGCGCAGCGCGATCTCGAGCGCGGCAAACGCATCGCGCCCCAGCCCGTCGTCCTGCCAGACCGCGAACACGCGCCGCTGCCGCACCGACACGGCCTGCGCGACCAACTGGCGCACCTCGTCGGCGTAGCTTGCGCGCAGGTGGTAGATGAGCGCGCGCTGCGCGCCGTGCAGCGCCGACGCGCCGGTCATCGCGCCGATCAGCGGCGTGCCCGCCTCGCGCATCGTCGGGTAGGCCGCGTCGATGTGCGAGGTGCCGGCCGACAGGCCCAGCGCATCGACCTTGTCCTGCACCACGAGCTGGCGGATGTTCTGCGTGTGGCGCTCCACCGAGTAGCCGTCGTCCAGCGCGCGCCACACCAGCTTGTGGCGCCCGAGCAGGCCCTCGCGCTGCACGCGCGCCAGGTAGGCGTCGATGCCGTCCTTCACGTTGCGCCCGGCCTCGCCGAGCGGCCCGCTCAACGGCAGCGACTGCCCCACCACGATCTCGTCGGCGCGGCCCGGCAGGCCCAGGCACAGGAGGAGCAGAGGCGCAAGCCAGCGGTAGACCATCGTCGTGTCGTCCTTGCCGGCGTCGCCGGCCGTGGGGCAGCCTGAAGCAGGCGGGCCCCGATCTTGGCGGCGCACCATGCGCGGCGGCCATCGGACATTTCCGGCCGGCGCTACGGGGAACCCTGCTGCTCGCAAACCCTCGGGCGCGGCCGTGCGGCGCGGCCCGCGACCTATCATGCAGCGCGCCACCGCCCGCCCCCATGACAGCACCCGCCCGCGAGAGCCTGCAGGACATGCCCTTCGACACCATCGTCGAACAGGCGGTGGCGGGCATCTACGTGATCCAGGACGACCGCTTCGTCTACTGCAACGCGACCTGGGCCGCCATCGTGGGCTACACCGCAGAAGAAATGACCGGCATGTCGCTGGCCGAGATCGTGCCGCCCGACTTCGTGGAAGTCGTGCGCTCGCGCATCCGCATCCGGCTGGCGGGCAATCCGCCGAGCATGCACTTCATCACGCGCGGCCTGCACCGCGACGGGCGCGTGCGCTTCGTCGAAGTCCACGGCTCGCGCATCGAGCACCGGGGCCGTCCGGCCGTGATGGGCGTGGGCGTGGACGTGACCGACCGCGTGCGCAACGAGGAAGAACGCCAGCGCTCGCGCGAGCAGCTGCAGGCCCTGGCCGCCTACACCGCCAACAAGCTCGAGGAACAGCGGCTGGCGCTGTCGCGCGACGTGCACGACGTGCTCGGCGGCATGCTGACCTCGATCAAGATGGACGCCACGCGCATCCAGCGCCGCGCCGACAACCCCGAGGTGCAGGCGCTCACGCAGGGCCTGATCGCGCTCACGCAGCAGACCATCGACACGGTCAAGCAGATCTCGGAGGCGCTGCGCCCCAGCGCGCTCGACCACCTCGACCTGTCGGTGGCGCTGGCCCATGAGCTGCTGGCCTTCACGCGCCGCTCGGGCGTGCTGCATTCGCTGGACACCGACGCGCCCGCGCTGCGGCTCGCGCCCAAGCAGGCCACCGCCGTCTACCGCATCTTCCAGGAAGGCCTGACGAACGTCCTGCGCCACGCGAAGGCGCAGCGCGTGGACGTGCGGCTGCGCGTGGACGGCGAGCGCCTGCGGCTCGCGCTGCACGACGACGGCTGCGGCTTCGACCCCGACGCGCCCGAGGGCAGCGCGCTGGGCCTTCTGAGCATGCGCGAACGCGCGCGCGAGATCGGCGGCGAGCTGCACATCCACGCGGCGCCCGGCGCGGGCACGCGGCTGGCGCTGAGCGTGCCGCTGCTGCAGCCGGAGAGCGGCCCGGCATGATCGACATCCTGATGGTCGACGACCACACGATCTTCCGCTCGGGCCTGCAGCGGCTGCTGCTCGACGAGACCGACCTGCGCACCACCGCCGAGGCCGGCAACGGCGCCGAGGCGCTCGAGCTGGTGCGCCAGCGCCGCTTCGACGTGGTGCTGCTGGACATCAACATGGAAGGCCGCAACGGCCTGGAGGTGCTGGCCTCGATCCGCGCGCTGCAGCCCGCGCTGCCGGTGCTCATGCTGTCGATGTACGCCGAGGAACAGTACGCGCTGGTCGCCATCCAGGCCGGCGCGCGCGGCTACATCGCGAAAGACGCGGAGCCCGCCGAGCTGGTGCGCGCGATCCGCTGCGTGGCGGCCGGCGGCCAGTACCTGAGTGCGCGCGCCGCCTCGCAGGTCAGCGGCCAGCTCGAAGGCCGCGACGACCGCCCCGCGCACCAGCGGCTCACGGTGCGCGAGCACCAGATCATGCTCATGATGCTCAAGGGCCTGTCGCTCACGGCCATCGGCGACGAGATGCTCATCAGCGTGAAGACCGTGAGCACGCACCGCAGCAACATCCTCGACAAGCTGGGCGTGGCCAGCACGGCGGAGCTGGTGCTCTATGCCGTGCGGCACGGGATCATCCAGTAGCTGGCTCTTTCAGGAAATCAGCGGGTACCGTTGCGCAGCGGGTCGACCGAATCGGGCAGCGCGTTGAAGTCGATCTGCTGGAACAGGAACTCGCGCTGCTGCGGCGACAGCAGCGAGTAGCGCGGCCAGAAGAACAGGTAGTCGTCGGCCGACATGCGCGGCTGGTTGTCGAAGACCATGCGCTTGCTGCACAGCAGGCACACGAAGTTGGTCCAGTTGTTCCAGGTCGTCTGGCCGTCGAACATGCGGCTCGGTGCACCGTAGCGGGCAAAGCTCGCCGCGTGGCCGATGAACTTGTCCGACAGCGCCTTGCGGCTGCTTGCGTTCGCGCCGCTCCAGGCAAAGCGCATGAAGTTCGGCTCGTCGGTCACGAAGTTGCCGAACAGCGCCGCCACGTCGATGCCGTGGAACGCGCCGAAGGTGTCCTTCCAGGGCTGCGGCGTGTCGTCCCAGTTGTAGTTGTAGCGGTAGATGTCGCCGTTCTGCAGGCGCAGCACGCGGATCACGTTGTCGATCACGTTGTCCAGCGCGTAGCTGATCACTTCATGCGTCTGCGTGTAGATCGGCCGGAACTCGGGCTTGATCAGCTGGTTGAAGGTCACGCTGCCGGGCGCCGCGTAGTTGGTCAGGTTCCACAGCTCCTGCTGCGAGGGCTGGCCCATGCCGAACAGGAAGGCGAAGTACGAGCCCTCGTCGTGCGTGGAGCCGATCATCAGCGGCATCTTGTTGTAGTTGCCCGCCAGCAGGCCGGGCAGCCCGCTCGCGCGGATCACGGTGCCGTCGGTGAAGTGGCCCGGCACCACGGGGCTGGGCGTGAACTTCATGATCTGCGCCGCGCTCGCACCGCGCAGCAAGGCGGCGATGTCGGCGGCGCTCATGGTCAGGCGCTGCGCCGCGGCCTGCAGCGTGGTCGAGGCGCGGCCGGTGTCGACCAGCAGGTTGTCGATGAGCGAGTCGGCCGCCAGCGTGCCCACCACCGGCGGGTACGCATTGGGCACGCCCGACATGCACAGTGCGCGGTGGAACTTGCCGTCGGCCAGTGGCGACTGCAGCAGGCCCCAGGTGTTGATGCAACCGGCCGACTGGCCCGCCACCGTCACCTGCCCCGGGTTGCCACCGAAGGCGCGCGCGTTGGCCTTCACCCAGTCGAGCGCGCGCACGAGGTCCAGCGTGGTGAAGTTGCCCGAATCGTCCAGCGCGTTGCCGGTCTTCATGGCCGGGTGGTTCAGCCAGCCCAGCATGCCCATGCGGTACTGCACGGTGACCACCACCATGTTGGCCTTCTGCGCCAGGTAGGCGCCGTCGTAGGCCGGCTCGCGCGCCGAGCCCTTGGTGTTGCTGCCGCCGTGGATCCAGAAGAACACCGGCAGGTTCTCGGCGCTGGAGTTCGGGCGCCACACGTTCAGGTACAGGCAGTCTTCGGTGCCCACGGGCTGGCCGAAGGTGGCCGGGTCGGGCTCGCCGAAGGGGTTGCCGACCTGCGCGCACATGCCGGCCAGCGTGGTCGCGGCACGCGCGCCGCTCCACGGCTGCGGCGGCTGCGGGGCGCGCCAGCGCAGGTTGCCGACGGGCGGCTGCGCGAAGGGAATGCCCAGGAAGGCGTGCGTGTTGTTGGCCGCGACCTTGCCGTAGATCTGGCCGGCGTCCAGCGTGCGCGTGAGGCTCTGGTTGTAGGCGGCCAGCGCGGGCGCCGCGAGCATCGCGAGCGCCCACAGGACGGTGGTGCGAAGCAGCAGGCGAACGAGGCCTGCGAGAGAACGGGAGCGGTGCATGGTGGTTGTCTCCTCGAGGTGGATGCGGCGGGCTCTGACGGCCTCGGTCATGCATCGATTCTCGTGAGCACCCTGCCCCGCCCGCCTCGGTGTCATCGCAGGGGGGCGGCAAGAATCCTCCGATTGACATCCGGCCCGCAAAGGGCCATGCAACGCTTGGCGGCTGCTACTTGCGCTTCCAGCTCGCCACGGTGATGTACACGCCGGTTTCCTTCGCGTCGCGCAGGCGCACGCTGTAGCGGCCCGCGCCGTCGGTGCCGTTGAAGACGACCTCGCGGCCCTCTTCGTCCAGCGTCGCGCCCTTGGCGAGTTCGCGGTAGACGTCGACCAGCTTGGCGATCGGCTCGTAGCTGCGCAGCGTGACCTCGGCGTCGGGCAGCCGCGCCTCGGGGCGCTGAGCGCTCTGGTAGGCCGTGCGCATCGGCAGGCCGGCCAGCCCCTTGGGCAGCACGATCTTGCCGGCGCTGGCGGTGCTGTTCACCTCGGCCGTCTGCACCAGCAGCGGATGCAACGACGCCGGGAAGCCCGGCGGCAATTGCTCGGCGCGCCAGCCCGGCACGCCCGGCTGGCCGGTGATGTATTCGACGCTGGCGATCTTCTGCGCGGCGGCCACGTCCGCCGGATCGTCGCTGTCGGCCATGGCCGCGAGGAACGAGGGCAGTTGCTTGCTCCAGGCCACCAGCGGCGCGGCGTCGGCCTGGCTGGCACCGGCACGCTGGAAGACCGACAGCACGGTCTGCGGCAAGGGGTTGCACACCTTGGGATCGTCGCGCTTGGCAGCCGCGCGGCAATGGCCGTTGACCAGCCCCACCGCCTGCACACGGCCGTCGGCGTCGATCAGCATCGCCGCGCGCTCTTCACCATGGCCGCCGCCGCCGACCGAGGCGATCACCTGGCGGCCGTCGGGCCACACGGTGCGCGTGACGTCGAACTTCGAGCGCATGCCTTCGAGCAGCTGCTGCGCGATCAGCGTGTCGGGCTCGGTGTAGCTGCCGCGCGCGTAGCCGACCAGGCCGATCACAGCGCTGCGGATGCGCGTCTGCTCGCTGAGGCGCAGCGTGGGCGGCGGCAGTTCGGTCGTGACGGGCGCGGCAGCGTCCTGTGCATGGGCTGCGGACGCGCAGGCGAACACCAGCGACGCGAGCGCCGCCGGAATCAATGTCTTCTTCATTCGGAAATTTCCACTTCGATGTTCGTGATCGCGGGCATGTCGCGCGGGACCGTCGTGCTGACGGAGAAGCTCAGGCCGTTGCGGCTGCCGGCGATGAAGCCGTCGCTGGACTCGATGTCCTTCAGCGGCGGCGACAGCTGCTTGTAGAACGCCAGCACCTGCTGTGGCGTGTCGACGGTCTGCAGGCGCAGCACGCGCTTGGCCTTGGCGTCGCTCAGTGCGTCCTGCGCGGTGCCGTAGATCAGCGCCTTGGGGTACAGCGGCACTTGCGCGGAGAAGGCCTTGTTGGGCCGCACGATGGGACGCGCCGTGGTGCGCGCGGCGTCCATCGTGACGTACTCGGTCGTGGCGATCTTCTCGCCCACGCCCTCGCCGCCCTGCATGCGGTCGGGAACCTGCTGGCTCCATGCGACCAGCGATTGCGCCTTGGTGCGGTCGAGGCCGGGGCGCAGGAAGACCGAGAGCACCGCGTGCTGGTCGTCGAGGCAACCGCTCGACGACGAGTCCTTGCCGCAGCTGCGATGCACCAGTGCGGCGGCCAGCACGTCACCGCTGCGGTCGTCGACCAGCACGGCCGCGCGCTCGCCGCCGTCGTAGGGTCGGCGGTACGACGAAAGCAGTCGTTGGCCGTCAGGCAGCGCCTGCTGCTTGCGGTCGGGGCGCGAGGCCAGGCCCGAGATCAGCTGCTCGGCCAGCAGGCCTTCGGGCCAGTAGTACGAGCCCGACGCCATGCCCGCGAAGCGCGTCACGGCAAGGTCGAGTGCGGGGGCTTGGGATGTTTCCGGGGCGCGCTCGTGATGCGGCACGAGGACCAGCTGGGGTGTCGCGGTTTGTGCGACGGCGCCGAGGGAAGAGAGGAGAAGAAAAGCGAGGAAAGCGGAACGCGGTCGAAGGTGAGGCATGCAAGAAAGAAAACGAACGATGCGGCTTGCCCGATGTTTGCGGACAAGTGTGTCGTTTCATTCTAGAAGGCGTTCATTGCCAAAACGCATCGCACCTCATCGCCGCGACGAACGTCTTAGGGTGTGACCGCGAGCTTCGAACACAGCAGCCGCATCGCGGCACCGATCGGCGCGATCACCGGCACTTCGAAGCGCGGCGCGAGCGCGAGTGCGGCCTGCCCGAGCGGACCGCCGCCGATGATCACGGCCTGCGCGCCGTCGTCGTCGATGCAGCGTTGCACGGCCTGCGCCAAGGCCTCTTCGAGCGCCTTCGCATCGGCCGCGAGCGCGCGCGGATCGCCTTGCGTGAGGCGGATGCCGCTGAACTGCGCGCCCAGCCCGAGCGCGGCGGCGCGCGCTTCGATGGGCGCCACGAGGTCGGGCGTGACGGTAGCGATGCCGAAGCGCCGCCCGCCCTCGCCCGCCGCGAGCATCGAGGCTTCGGCGATGCCGACCACGGGCACGCCGGCTTCGCGCCGCAGCAGCGCCACGCCGGGGTCGCCGAATGCGCTGACGATCACGCCGTCCCAGCCCTCGCCCGCCGCCGCGCGCCACACCTTCTGCACTTCGAGCGCGGCCGCGTTCAGCTCGTCTTCGTTGACGATCATCGGCGGGCCCTGCACCGCCGTGCGGCCGGTCACGCGGCAACCGGCGGGCGCTTCGGCGGACGCGATGCCGACCATCATGTCGGTGGTGGCGACGGAGGCGTTGGGGTTGATGAGCAGGATGTCGGGCATGCGGAAAAACGCTTTCTTTGGAGATCGTTCGGTGCGTGGCTCAGTTCGAGCGGGCCAGCGTCGCGCCCGGTGCGCGGTCTTCGGCCTCGGCCTCACCGGGCAGCGGCAGCGCATCGGGCGACTGGCCGTAGGTCTCGGGCACGCACTGCACGCTGGCGACGAACACCGCGTACATCGCGGCGGCCAGGCCGAACACGCCGACCAGCCCGAAGCTGTCGAACAGGCGGCCCGCCACCAGCGGCATCAGCGCGCCGGCCGCCGTGCCCGTGGCGAGGATGAAGGCCGTGCCGAAGGCGCGCACGCGCGTCGGGTACAGCTCGGGCGCAAAGATCCAGATGGTGGTGTTGAGCAGCAGCACGAAGAACTGGAACACCGCGCCCGCAATGAGGATCACGACGATGCTCTTGGCCACGAAGCCGATGGTCAGCGCCGCGAGGCAGGCGCACACGGCGCCGGCCGTCAGCACGCGCTTGCGCGGAAAGTGAAAGCCCAGCAGCGAGGCCGCGATGGCGCCCAGCAGGCTGCCGCCCTGCATCACCATCGTGAACAGCAGGCTCTTGGACATGCTGTAGCCCAGCGTCACGAGGATGGTCGGCATCAGCGTGAGCACCGAGATCTGCGCGCCATAGGTCATCCAGATCGTGATGCACAACGGCACCGTGCGCCGCGCCAGCGCGCCGCGGAAGATCTCGGTCACGCGCACCTTCGGCCGGGCGGCCTGCGCGAGTGTGCCGTCGTCGGTGATGTATTGCTGGGGCGCCGCTGGCTTGCCCGACAGCTTCCCCGAGGCGAGGCGCGACAGCACCGCGTTGGTCTCCTTCACGCGGCCCTGCGACAGCAGGAAGCGCGGCGTCTCGGGGATGTAGCGACGGTAGAAGGCGCCCAGCAGCGCCGGCACCATGAGGCAGGCGAACAGCCAGCGCCAGGCGTTGTCGCCCGGGAACATCCAGAACACCAGCAGGCCGAAGCCCGGTGCCAGGAAGTTGCCCAGCCCGCCTGCGCCCACGTTCACCATCCCCACGGCCGTGCCGCGGAACTTGGTCGAACAGAACTCGGCCAGCATGGTCACGGCAATGGCGATCTCGCCGCCCAGCCCGAAGCCCACGACCGCGCGGCCCAGCGCCATCACCGTGAAGTTGGGTGCCATCGCGCAGATGCCCGCGCCGAGCGTGAACAGCAGCAGGTCGATCGACAGCATCACGCGGCGGCCGTAGCGGTCGGCGATGAAGCCCGAAATGATCCGTCCGATGGCCGCGCAGGCGAAGGTGACGGTGTTCAGGAAGCCGATGTCCGACGCGCTCAGCCCCCACTGCTCGCGCAGCATCGGGCCGACGATGCCCACCGCGTTCTGCTCGAAGGCATCGAACAGGCAGCCGATGAGGATCAGGAAGATGATCGTGTGGTGCGAGCGCGTGACGCCGACGGTGTCGAGCGCGCGATCGAGCTCCGCGACTCGGGGCGAGTCGGGCCCGGAGGAGAGTGCAGGTCCAGCCATGGAAAAACCCCTTGAGAAGGAATGAAGTGCTTGCTTGCGCGGTGCAGCCCGGTGTCGCGGATCGCATCGTAGGCCGCATCGCGCCTGAATGGCATATGGATTTCACCTACTTTGAATAGTTGAAATTCAAATTTCATTCAATTGCGAGCGTTTGCAAGCTTCATGCCGGGTGGTTTTCGGGCCTGGAAGACGGGTTCTCCGGGGTCGGGCTGGAAAGAGCCGCGCATGCGCACCTGCAGCGTGCGCTCGCGCACCGCAGGCGTGCACTTCTGTCTAGGAACTCGCGGCGCCGGCCAGCGCCAGCAGCTCGTCGACCTCCCAATGATCGTCCGCGTGCCCGCCGTACTTGACGGCGACCACGGTGCCCCGCGCGTCGATGAGCACGTCGGCCGGCAAACCCGTGATGCCGTTCTCCGCCTTCCTGTAGAAGCGGCCCGTCGCGAGCACCCAGCGCAGGCCGCTCCAGAAGACGCGCGGATGCAGGAACGCCAGCCGCGAGGTTTCCACGCCGAAGCGCCGGTAGTGCGCCTTGGCGGGGTCGGCCACGCAGTCGAACGGCAGCTGCGCCTGGTACTTGCGCATCTCCTGCGCGGACGAGTGAAAGAGCACGACCTCGCGGATGCCCGCCGCCGCCAGCTCGCCCTGCCTTCGGGCGAAGGTCATCAGATGGAAGTTGCAGACCGGGCAGCCCGCGAAGCGGCGAAACTGCAGGTGGACCCAGCGCGAACCGGCGTCCGGCAGCTGCAAGGGCTTTCCGTGGATCGTTTCCAGGGCCGTGGCGGGCACCACATCGCCGGGCGAGAACTTCATCGATGATCCTTCAGGAAGGGTTGCGAAGACGCCGGGCCGGGTGGCTGGAAAGCGTCTTCCGATTTTTAAGTACACTGTACGTTTATTACTTTACAAGCTCTTCGAGAACGGAGTCAAGCGTGGGACGTCCCGCCAAATTCACCCGTGAACAGCTCCAGCAGGCCGCGCTGGCGCTGGTCGATGCGGAAGGCCTCTCCGGCCTGACCATGCGCGCGCTCGCGAGCCGGCTCGAAACCGGCGCGATGACGCTCTACAACTACGTGTCGCAACGCGAAGAGCTGGAGATGCTGGTGGTCGAGGCGGTGCTGGGCAAGGTGCGCTGGGAGACCGACGACCGCCTGCCCTGGCACGAAGCGCTAGAGGACATCGCGATCGCGCTGTGGCGCGTGATCCGCGACCATCCCCATGTGATTCCGCTGATCCTCACGAAGCGCAGCCGCTCGCCCGCGGTGTTCGAAGTGACCGAAGCCCTGCTGCGCACGCTGGCCCAGAGCGGCCGCAGCGGCGCCCGCCTGCTCGTGGGTTTTCGCGCCGTGTCCGCGCTCATCATGGGCGCCGCACAGGCGGAGCTGGCCGGGCCGCTCACGCTGCAGGCCGACGAATCGCCCGATGACACCATCGCGCGCTTCCAGGCGTTGCCGCCGGACCGGTTCCCGCACCTGATCGAGATCGCCACCGCCGCCACGGCCAGCGATGCGGAGACCGAGTTCCGGGCGAGCCTGTCGCTGCTGATCGATGGCCTGCGCGCAGACGCTCCTGCGGCGCAGGCCTGACGCCGCTCAGGCCAGGGCCAGCGCCTCGACCTGGTCCAGCGCGCGCGACGCACCGCCCAGGCGCGTCGCCAGGTGCTGCGCGCGCTTCAGGTACAGGTGCGCGTCGTGCTCCCAGGTGAAGCCCATGCCCCCATGCACCTGGATGGCTGTGCGCGTGGCCTGCTGCACGCCTTCGATGGCCGTGAACTCGGCGGCGGCGCAGGCAAAGCGCCAGTCCGGCAGGCCGCCGTCGAGTGCGGCAGCGGCATAGCGCACGGCCAGGCGCGCGTTGTCCACGCCCATCCAGGCGTTGGCGAGCTGGTGCTTGATGGCCTGGTAGCTGCCGATGGGCTTGCCGAACTGCACGCGCTCGCGGGCGTAGGCGCTGGCGAGGTCGAGTGCGGCCTGCGCGACGCCGACGAGTTCCGCCGACAGCGCGACGCGGTGGGCGGCGCGCACGCGGGCACGTGATTCGGGGGCGATGGGCAACGTCTCCCATGCGAGTGACGGCGCGGGAGTCGTCGGTGCTTGTCGCAACGTAGGGTCGAGCGCATCGGACACAGCGCCCTCAGGCATCGGCCGCAGCGCGACGCGCAGCGGCACGGTGTCGTCATGCCAGCCCTGCACCACCACGAGGTCCGACGCCTGCCCTGCGTGCTCGATCCATGCATCGCCCTGCGCGATGCAATGGAAGGCGCGCTCGCCCGCCATCGCCGCGCGCACCCAGTCGCGGAGCGACTCGGGCGGTGCATCGCCACAGGCCTGCAGCCACAGCGGCAACAGCACGGCGCTGCCAGCCAGCGGCAGGTTCAACAGCTGCTGGCCTGCAGCCTCGGCCACGATGCAGGCCTCGCTCATGCCGAGCCCCAAACCGTCGTGCACCTCGGGCACCAGCAGCGCCATCCAGCCCATGCCGGCCATGTCGGCCCACAGCGACTGCTGCGTGGCATCGGTCCAGGGCAAGGCACGCCGTGCGCGCGCGAGCGGGTGGTGGTCGGCGAAGAAACGGTGGGCCGACGCGTGCAGCATCTGCTGCTCGTCGTTCAATGCGAAATCCATGGCGGGTCGTGTCGTCGTCTTCAATCAGTTCTTGGGCAGGCCCAGCATCTGCTCGGCCAGGATGTTGCGCTGCACTTCGGAGGTGCCCGCCAGGATGGTTTCGGCGCGCGTCCACAGGTAGTCGCGCACCCAGGCCGCGGCCTGCGGGTCAGCGCCCGTGGGCTCGGGGCCGGCCAGCGCGCGCTCGCCCAGCACTTCCATGGCCGTGGCGAGCAGCTTCTGGTGCGACTCGCTCCAGTGCAGCTTGGTCGACGAGCCCTCGGGCCCCGGCGGGCCGCCGCGCATCGCGTGCGTGAGCGCGCGGTACGACTTGAGCTTGAGCACGTGGCTGTCGACCGCCAGCCGCGCGAGGTCGCGCCGCAGGTGCGGGCAGTCGAGCGCGGGGCGTCCGCCCCTCTGCACGCCGGCCGCCAACCGCGTGAGCGCGCCCAGCTCCTGCGTGAAGCGCACCTGGCGCGGAATGAAGTAGGTGCCGCGCTCGAAGCTCGCGGCGGCCATGGCCAGCCGCCAGCCGCCGTTCTCTTCACCCACCAGCGCGTCGAGCGGCACCTTCACGTCCTCGAAGAAGACCTCGTTGAAGTCCGACTCGCCCGTGATCTGGCGGATGGGCTCCACGCGCACGCCGGGGCTCTTCATGTCGACCAGCAGGAAACTGATGCCCTTGTGCCGCGCGGCCGCGGCGTCGGTGCGCGCGAGCACGAAGCAGTGGTCGGCAATGTGTGCGAACGAGGTCCACACCTTGTGGCCGTTGAGCACGTAGTGGTCGCCGCGCCGCTCGGCCCGCGTGGACAGCGCCGCGAGGTCGGAGCCCGCGCCGGGCTCGGAATAGCCCTGGCACCAGATCTCGCGGTTGCTCAGGATGCCCGGCAGGTAGCGTGCCTTCTGCGCCTCGCTCGCGAAGTGGATCAGCGTGGGCGCCAGGATGCCGTGGCCGATGATGTTCACGCCCAGCGGCGCGCCGATGCGGGCCTGCTCCTCGTGGAAGATGGCCTGCCGCGTGAGCGGCCAGGCCTTGCCCCCATGGGCCTCGGGCCAGCCCAGGCCCGACCAGCCGGCCTGGCACACGTGGTCTTCCCAGGCGCGGCGCCAGGTCAGCTCGTTGGCGTCGGGCGCGCCCCCAGGCCAGGCCGCGACGAAGCGCGGATAGTGCGTCTCGAACCAGTCGCGCAACGTGAGGCGGAAGGCTTCGTCTTCCGCCGAGTAACCCACTTGCATGCTTGTCTGCTTTCTCGTTCTTGCTGATGGTTCGCGGGTGTCAGTCGGCCTTGGCGCCGGAGTCTTTAATGACCTTCGCCCACTTCACGATGTCCTTGCGCAGGAAGGCGGCGAACTCCTCGGGCTTGTTGCCGATGATGTCCAGGCCCAGGCTGCGGAACTTGTCCTTCACCTCGGGCTCCTTGAGCACCTCTTGCAGCTCGTCGTACAGCTTGTTCACGACCGCCGGGGGCGTCTTCGCCGGTGCGACCACGCCCAGCCACGGCATGGCCTCGTAGCCGGGCAGGCCCGACTCGGCGACGGTGGGCGTATCGGGCAGCGACTGCGAGCGCTGCGCCGTGGTCACGGCCAAGAGGCGCACCTTGCCGTCCTTGATGAAGGGGCCCGAGGACGCGTACGCGTCGAACATCACCTGCAGCTGGCCGCCGATCATGTCGGTGAGCGCGGGCGCGCTGCCCTTGTAGGGGATGTGCTGCATCTTCACGCCGGCCACGCTGTTGAAGAGCTCGGCCTCCAGGTGCGTGGACGTGCCCGCGCCCACCGAGCCGTAATTGGCCTTGTTGGGGTTGGCCTTGAGCCAGCTCACGAGCTCGCCCACGTTCTTCGCCGGAATGCTCGGATGCACCACCAGCACGTGCACCACCGAAGCCACCTGCGAGACCGGCGCGAAGTCTTTCACCGGGTCGTAGTTGACCTTGCTGTACAGGCTCGGCGCGATGCCCAGCGACGAGGCCGCGAGCAGCAGCGTGTGGCCGTCGGGCGCGGCCTTGGCGACGTATTCCGACGCGATCATGGTGCCGGCGCCGGGCTTGTTCTCCACCAGCACGGGCTGGCCCAGGCGCTTGTGCAGCCGCTCGGCCAGCAGGCGCGACATGATGTCGGCCGCGCCGCCGGGCGAGAACGGCACGACGAGCGTGACCGGCTTGGTCGGGTAGGTCTGCGCCGCGGCGGTGCCGCCCATGAGCGCGGCGGCGGCCAGGGCCACGCAGGCCAGTGCTTTCTTGAACATGGGATGTCTCCTGTCTCTGTCGATGGTTGTGGTTGTGTCTACGAAGCCAGGACCAGCGCGTCGAGCGCGCGCACGCCCTGGCCCTGTTCCTTCACGAGCAGCGGGTTGACTTCGACCTCGTCTGCCTGTTCCTGCAGCGCCAGCACGGCGCGTGAAAATCCGGCGATGGCGCGGCACGCAGCCTCGACGTCGCCCAGCGGCCGGCCGCGATACCCCGTGAGCAGCGGAAAGGCCTTGAGCTCGCCCAGCATGTCGCGCGCCATCGCTTCGTCGACCGGCAGCACGCGGTGGCTCACGTCTTTGTACAGCTCGGTGAGCACGCCGCCCAGGCCCACGGTCAGCGTCATGCCGAACACCGGGTCGCGCGTGGCGCCGAGGATGAGTTCGGCCTGCCCTGCTTCCATCTTCTGCAGCAGCGCGCCGTCGATCTGCGCCGTGGGCGCGTAGGCGCGCGCCGAGGCCATCACTTCGTCGAAGGCCTTGCGCACCTCCTGCGCATTGCCCAGGCGCAGGCGCACGCCGCCGGCTTCGGTCTTGTGCGCGATGTCGGCGCTGAGCACCTTGAGCACGACCGGAAAGCCCAGCCGCCCGGCCACGGTCGCGGCTTCGTCGGCCGTGCGCGCGATGGCCTCGTCGACCGGCTGCACGCCGAACTCCGCCAGGTAGCGCTTGGTGGTGTGCTCGTCGGCGCGGCCTGCCAGTGCGGCGCGCGGGGGCGCGGGCTGGCTGCGCACCTGCAGCCACGGGTTGTGCTTGCGCCGCTCCTGCCACAGCAGGAAGGGCGACAGCGCCGACACGGCCACGCCGATGTCCTCGAACACCGGCACGCCGCCCGCGCGCAGCTGCTCGCGCGTCTTCGCGGCGCCGGTGTCGATGGCGACGATCAGGCGCGGGTGCTTCTCGGCCACGGCGCACAGGTCGTCGGCCATGCGGTCGAGCATGTAGCCCGGCGCGTAGACCACGATGGCGTCGATGGCGTCGGACACCGCCAGCGCTTCCATCGCGGTGCGCACGAAGCCGGGGTCGTTCACCACGTTGCCCGTCACGTCGACCGGGTTGGAGACCATGCCGTAGTCGGGAATGCCGGCACGCAGCTGGTCTTGCAGCGGCTGCGACAGCGTGGGCACGTCGAGCCCCTGGCCGATGAACTTGTCCGCCAGGATCGCGCCCAACGCGCCCGAGATCGTGATGATCGCCACGCGCTTGCCGGCGCTGCGGTGCCGGTAGCCCGCCAGGTGCGCGAGCTGCGCCATCTGCGCGAAGTCGTGGCTCTGGATGATGTTGAGCTGGCGAAACGCCGCCTGGTAGATCTGCTGGTCGCCCGCCAGCGCCGAGGTGTGCGAGCGCACGGCCTCGGAGCCCTTCTCGGTCTCGCCGGCCTTGTAGAGGATGAGCAGCTTGTCGCGGCGCACGAACTCGGCCGCGGCCTCCATGAAGCGCGGGCCGTCGCGCAGCTCCTCGATGTAGCCGATGCCCACTTCGGTCGCGTCGTCCTGCGCCAGGTACTCGAGGTACTGCGCGAAGTCCACGCAGGCTTCGTTGCCGGTGTTGATGAAGTGGCTGAAGTCCACGCCCAGCCGGCGCGCAATGGCGTACACGGCCGCGCAGACGTTGCCGCTTTGCGTGAGCAGGCTCACGCGGCCCGAGCCCTGCTGCATCGGCGCGGTGTTGAACACCGAGGCGAAGTTGGTGTGGGCCTGCGTGTTGAGGTTGGCAAAGCCCATGGCGTTCGGGCCCGCGACCACCATGTCGGTGGTGGCCACGAAGGCTTCCAGCTCGGCCTGCAGCGCGGCGCCCGCGTCACCGGCTTCGGCAAAGCCCGCGGCATACACGATGACCGCGCGCACGCCGCGCGCCTGGCAGCGCTTGAGCATCGGCGTGACCTCGGCCGCGGCCAGCGCGAGCACCACCAGGTCGGGCGCGGCGGGCAGCGCTTCGAGGTCGGGCCAGCAGCGCAGGCCGAAGACTTCTTCGTACTTCGGGTTGATCGGGTAGATCGCGCCCTGGTAGCCGAATGTCGTGAGGTGCGCGAGCGGCATGCCGCCGATGCGCGCGGCATTGCCGCTGGCGCCGACCACGGCGATGGAGGCCGGGTTCAGCAGGGGTTCGAGACGGTGCAAGGTCATCGTTCAGGCGGAGGCGGGGTTCTTCTGGATGGCCGAAGCCAGGCCGCGGTCGCGGGCCGTGAGAAAGCCCTCGCTCAGGTGCGAGAGCTGGTGCGTGTCGAAATGCGCGGCCAGCGCGGTGCGCAGGCCCTGCGCGTCGAGCGTGCGATTGATCGAGCGCTTGATCAGCCGCAGCCCGAACGGCGGCGCCTTGGCGATCTGCTGCGCCAGCGCCAGCGCGGCGTCGGCCAGCTCGGCGTCGGGCACGACGCGGTTCACCATGCCGATGGCGTGCGCCTCCTGCGCCGACAGCTTGCCGCCGGTGTAGAGCATTTCCTTGGCCTTGCGCGCGCCCATCACCCAGGGGTGGATCAGCACCTCGGTGGCCGCCGCGCCCAGCGTGTGGCCCACGGGGTCGCTGAAGAAGGCCGACTCGCCCGCGACCACCAGGTCGCACATGTTGGCGATCATGAAGCCGCCCGCCACGCAGGCGCCCTGCACCTGCGCGATGGTGGGCTTGGGAAAGTCCCAGATGCGCATCGAGTAGTCGAAGTAGCGCAGCTCTTCGTAGGCCCAGCGCTCTTCCACGGTGAAGTTCGCGCGCTCGGCCTGCGCCTGCTTGAGGTCGTGGCCGGCCGAGAAGTGCGCGCCCTTGCCGCCGAGCACCACGGCGTTCACCGTGTCGTCGCGCGCGGCGTCGTCGAAGGCGGCCATGAGTTCGTCCAGCATCTGCTGGCTCTGGGCGTTGCGCTGGGCGTCGCGGGCCAGCAGGATGCGGCGCACGGCGCCGTGGTGTTCGATTTCGAGGGTGTCGTACGCCATCGTGTGTCTCCGGGTCTGTGTCTGGGGCGGGGGCAGTTTAGACTTCGAAATTCCTGCATCCCAAACACTAATTCCAATTTTTCCCACTATATGGACGAACCCAGAGAGACCGCCGGCGCCCAGAGCCTGCGGCGCGCTTTGCAGCTGCTGCGCCTGCTGGCCGAGCACCACGAGAAAGGCATCAAGCTCACCGAGGTGATCGCCGCCTCGGGGCTGGAGCGCTCCACCGTGCACCGCCTGCTGTCGTGCCTGGCCGAGGAGCAGTTCGCCGAACGCGACCCCGACGGCAAGGCCTACCGCCTGGGCATCGACGCCATGCAGCTGGGCTTCGCCTCGATGCGCCGCGTGCCGCTGGTGGACTCCTGCCGCGCCCTCATGCAAAAGCTCGCGCGCATGTCGGGCGACACCGTGTTCCTCGTGATCCGCCAGGGCGACTACTGCGTGTGCCTGCACCGCGAGGAGGGGCACTTTCCGGTGAAGGTGTTCACCACCGACGTCGGCGGGCGCCGCCTGCTGGGCCTGGGCGCGGGCGGGCTGGCGCTGATGGCCGCGCTCACCGATGCCGAGATCGACCGCATCCTCGAGCGCCACACCGCCGAGTACGCGCAGGCCGGCTTCACCCGCGAGCGCATGAAGCAGGCCGTGAAGCGCACACGCGCGGCGGGCCATGCGGACATCGTGGACACGCTCACCGAAGGGGTGTCGGGCGTGGGGCGCACCTTCGCGGCGTCGGCCACGACGTTGGCCGCGATCAGCTTCGGCGCCATCACGCCGCGGCTGCCGCCGGCGCGCAAGAAGGAGATGGCGCAGTTGTTGAAGGCGCAGTTGCCTTCGGGTGACACAAGCGCGTAGTGCCAGCACGTGAGATACATGGGCGCCGTATCACAACGAGGTTCTTTTGCTCCATATCGAGCGCGTTCGGCAAGTCAGTGTGTAGATCTGGGGCACAGATACTTCCTAGCATCGACTGGCGTGCGAGAACCTGATCGCGGCCAGTTGCACAATCAAGTGCTGCAGCGCATCGTTAGCAGCTGAGTGAGCAGACCGTCGCCACCTGCTAGAGCCCATCTGAAGTACCCCCGCAAGCGGCTGAGGCAAACTGCTATCGACAACTCTCCAGCCAATCTACTACGGTAGAGGCTTGACCTAGATCGCTCCGACCTCCACGCCACCCGGGACGATTCGAGTAGTACTCTTTCTCAGGAAAACAAAGCCGCAGCGGCTCTAAAAAAACGAATGCCACCTCGAACCAAAGAATTGTTTTCTCAAATCTTCCTAGAGATTGAGAATCGTGAAACGATGTTTTTGTGCCCGCAATGTTTCGACGACTACATACTAAAAGAGCGAAAGTTGGCGCTGCATGCCGAACGGAATTGCGTCGCTTGCGGCGAAAGCGTGGCATATGCACTCACGCCTGGAGACGTCGCAACGCTCATAGGCGAGGCACTACCCCGTCACTACGAAGTGGACTACGACCTGCATCCCGGGTATGAAAAGTCTCTAGAGGACATCATCAAGCAGGCCATCGGATGCTGCAGCGACTCCTTCGCCGAGGCCGTGGCGGAGCACTTGATTGACCCCCAGGCGAAAGAGGAAGACTTCTACTTCCATGGCCAGGAGTACCAAATAAAACCCAGCCCGTTCGATTCAGAAGAGCATGAACGATGGTATGTGGTTGGTGGCTGGAAAGACATCGCGAACGAACTCGCCCATGGTCGCCGCTTCTTCAACGATCGAGCTAGGAGATTCTTCGATTCACTTATTGCGGAAGCACTCGATGCGGAAGATCAAGAAAATCCTGGAGCACCCGCCGTAGTTAAGACGCTTCCAGCTGATACGGTTTTCTATCGGGCTCGAATCGCAGGTGATGCTTCACAAGTTGTCGCGTTTAAGGACAATCCCACCAAGGAGCTAGGTGCACCACCGAAGGAACGAGCGGCTAACAACCGGATGAGTCCTGCAGGTGTCCCGTTGCTCTACGCCTCTCGCGACGTTGAAACATGCATCGCAGAGGTAAGGCCCTCCATCGGCGACCTTGTTGCGGTAGGACGATTTCGATCTACGATTCCCCTAAAGCTCTTTGACTTCAATGCACTAAGCGTCCGACTTGCACATCGTCGCCTCAGTATTCTCTCGCCCGATTACCAAGACCGGATGAATCTTCGTCTTCTCCTTGAGTACCTTCATGAGGAGATTGCACGGCCAGCAAGAGCGAATGACAGCGACTACGTTGTGACGCAAGCGTTAGCAGAGTTCATCCGCTACGAAAGAAATCAGAAATTTGATGGGATTGCCTTTCGCTCGGTTCAACACGAAAGTGGGGTTAACTACGTACTTTTCGACAGAGATGCCTTGGCTAACTTGATTGCTCCGGATTGGCGCCCAACCTTTGGCCTAACGATTCCGAGCGATGCCGTGGATGTCTATCGAATCGGTGCCGTGCGGTACGACTTCGAGCAATCGCGGTAAACGTTGAGCTATTGAGAAAAAACCGGTCGAGCGCCCAGAGCCGCCCCCTCAGAACTCGCCGTTTTCCTCGTGCCCCAGCTCGATCGCCGCCAGCCGCTTGCGACCGGCCGAGCCGGCGGCCTCGATCACCATCGTGGCGATCAGGTCGCACACGCCCATCACGGCCGCGTGGTTGTCGAGCAGCCCCGGGCCGCGGCAGTCGCATTGCAGCGACCACGTGGCGCCCGCGAAATCGGGCGAGGCGCGGTCGCTGATGTAGACGATCTTCGCGCCGACGCGCTGCGCGCCCGCCAGCAGCGTGTCGAGCTGGCGCGTCTGGCGGCGCGTGCCGAACACGATCACGCAGTCGCGCTCGCCCAGCCCCGCCAGGTGCTCGGCCAGCGTTTCGCCGGGGCCCGGAATCGCCGTGACGCGCGGCACCACCTGGATGATCTGCCAGCGCAGGTACAGCGCGAACGCATGGCTGCTGCGCGTGCCGAAGATCAGCACCTGCCCCGCGCCGATGATCGCCTTCACGATCTCGGCCATCTGCTTGTCGCTCAGGCGCTCGAAGGTGCTCGCCAGGTTGGCCTGCGACTGCTGGAAGTGCGTGGCCACGAGGTGCCCGCGCTTGGAAGCTTCGGTGGCGTTCTGGAACAGCGGCGAGCCGGTCTGCTTTTCTTCGCGCACCTGGCGCCGCGCCTCCTCGTAGTTCTCGTAGCCGATGCGTCGGATGAAGCGGCTCACCGTGGAGGGCGACACGCCCGCCAGCTCCGCGAGTTCGTTCCCCGCATAGCTGGCCAGCTCGCCGGGAAACTCCAGGACGAAATCGGCAAGCTGGCGTTCGGTCGCGGACAGCTGTTCGAGCTGGCTGCGAACGCGGCGGACGAAGGAATCGGCGGACATGGGTGGGCGGTGGGAAGCGGCGCACGATGATGCCATGCCGCCCCCGCGGCCTCGGGCAAGCGCAGGCATTGGACTAAAGTCCCATGACGCCCCCCACGCCACGCGTTACCTTGGGATCGCCACCTTCGGCG
>NZ_JBWKXQ010000012.1:0-21595 GCF_059423125.1 Variovorax sp. GW531-E2
CCCCCCCGCCGAACGCCGCCCGATCCGTGAACTCCCCGACGAGCTGATCAGCCAGATCGCCGCCGGTGAAATGGTCGAGCGCCCCGCCTCGGTGGTGCGCGAACTGCTCGACAACGCGCTGGACGCCGGCGCGCGCCAGATCACCGTGCGGCTGGCCTCGGGCGGCGTGCGGCTGATTTCGGTCGAAGACGACGGCCTGGGCATTCCCCGCGAGGAACTCACGGTGGCGCTGCGCCGCCACGCCACCAGCAAGATCGCGAGCCTGAGCGACCTGGAAACGGTCGGCACCATGGGCTTTCGCGGCGAGGCGCTCGCGGCCATCAACGCGATCGCCGAACTCAGCATCCTCTCGCGCTTCACCGGCGCCGACAGCGCCTACGTGCTCGACGGCGGCACCGGCGAACTGCGGCCGGTGGCGCGCTCCGTGGGCACCACGGTCGAGGTGCGCGAGCTGTTCTTTGCCACGCCCGCGCGGCGCAAGTTTTTGAAGACCGACGCCACCGAGCTGGCCCACTGCATCGAGGCCGTGCGCCGCCATGCGCTGGCGCGGCCCGAGGTGGGCTTCTCGGTCTGGCACGACGGCAAGTTGATCGAACAATGGCGCGCCGCCGCCACGCCCGAGCAGCGGCTGGCCGATGCGCTGAGCGACGACTTCGTGTCGCAGAGCGTCTCCGTGCTGCGCGAAGGCGGCCCGGTGCGCGTGGTCGGCCGTGCCGGCATTCCCGACGCGGCGCGCTCGCGCAACGACCAGCAGTTCTTCTACGTCAACGGCCGCTTCGTGCGCGACAAGGTGCTGTCGCACGCGGTGCGCAGCGCCTACGAAGACGTGCTGCACGGCCAGCGCCAGCCGGTGTACGTGCTGTACCTGGAGATCGATCCCGCGCGCGTCGACGTCAACGTGCACCCGACCAAGATCGAGGTGCGCTTCCGTGACGGGCGCGAGGTGCACCAGGCGGTGCGCCACGCCATCGAGGACGCGCTGGCCGCGCCGCGCGCCGGCGATGCACTGGCACCGGCCGACGCGCCGCCGCAGCCCTTCTTCAAGCAGACACCGCTGCCGCCGAGCGCCAGCTGGTCGCAGCCCGCGATCCCGTTCCAGGCGCGCGAGCGCGGTGCCGGCGACTTCGAGGCGATGTGGCCGCGGCGCACCGAGGAACAGGGGCATGCGCCGGTCACGGCCCCGTCGCAGTGGCAGACCGAAGCGCCGGCGATGTCGTTCCGCGCGCCGGTCGGGCTGCCGGACGGCGAAGCGCCCGCCCCTGCCCCTGTCATGAACCAGGACGCCTGGCCGCTGGGCCGCGCGCTGGCCCAGCTGCAGGGCATCTACATCCTGGCCGAGAACAGCCAGGGCCTCGTGATCGTCGACATGCACGCGGCGCACGAGCGCATCGTCTACGAGCGGCTCAAGACCCAGCTCGACGGCGCGGCCATCACGAGCCAGCCGCTGCTGATCCCGGCCACCTTCGCGGCCACACCGCAGGAAGTGGCCACGGCCGAGGCCTGCGCCGAGGTGCTGCCCACGCTGGGGCTGGAGATCACGCCCTTCTCGGCCCGCACGCTGGCCGTGCGCGCCGTGCCCGGCACGCTGGCCGACGGCGACCCGGTGGAGCTGGCGCGCAGCGTGCTCGCCGAGCTGGGCCAGCACGACGCGAGCACCGTGGTGCAGCGCGCGCAGAACGAACTGCTGTCGACCATGGCCTGCCACGGCGCGGTGCGCGCCAACCGCAAGCTCACCATCGACGAGATGAACGGCCTGCTGCGCCAGATGGAAGCCACCGAGCGCTCCGACCAGTGCAACCACGGCCGGCCGACCTGGCGCCAGCTGTCGATCCGCGAGCTCGATTCGCTGTTCATGCGCGGGCGCTGAGCCCGTCATCGGCGGCCACGCCGACGTGCCGCAGCGTGACGGCGGCCAGCACCGCCAGGACCGCGATGCTGACGGCGCTGGTGGCTGCGGCTGCATTCAGTCCTGCGAGGAAGGCGGCCTGCGCCTGTGCCAGCACGCCGGCAGGCAACTCATGCGCAACCGCTGTAGCGCCTGCCAGGCTGTCCGATACCGCGCGTTGAAGGTCCACGGCCATGCCGTCGATCGGGTCGCCCATCCGCGTGCGATACACCGCCGTCGTCAGGCTGCCCAGCGTGGCGATGCCCACGGCGAGGCCCAGCTCCTGCACCGTTTCGGACAAGGCCGAGGCCGACCCCGCCTTCTCGGGTGGCGCGGCGCCCACGACCAGGTCGGTGCCCAGCGCGGCAATCGTGCCCAAGCCGAGGTACACGAGCGAGAACGCGGCCGTCACCAGTGCGATGCCATGCGGCGTGCGATCGAGCTGGCTCAGCACCAGGTAGCCCACGACCGACAACCCCAGCGCCCCCGCCATCACATGGCCCGGCCGGATGCGCCGCGCGAGCAGCGGCGCCGTGATGCCGGCCACCAGCATCGCGAGCGCCGGCGGCCCCATCCACAGCCCGGCGGCGAGCGGTGACAGGCCCGCCACCAGCTGCAGGTACTGGGTCACCAGCAGCATCGTCCCGCCGACACCGACCAGCCCCACCAGCAACACCACCAGCGCGACGCTGAAGGCCCGGCTGGCGAACAGGCCGAGGTCGATCAGCGGATGGCGCAGCCGCCGTTGCCGCCGGACGAACCCCAGCGCGAACGCCAGCCCACCGAAGAGCGCCAGCACGGCACCGACGCCGATCCCGTCCTTCGCGACCTGCTTGATGCCGTAGACCACCGGCAGCAATGCCAGCAGCGACAGCGCGACGCTGGGCAGGTCGAGCCGCCCCTGCTGCGGCGCGCGGTACTCCGGCAACAGGAACGGCGCCGCCACCAGCAGCAGCCCGACCACCGGCAGCGCGACCAGAAAGGCCGCGCCCCAGCCGTGGTGCGCGAGCAGCAGGCCGCCCACCACCGGCCCGGCCGCCATGCCGAGCGCGAACATGGTCGCCCACAGCCCGATGGCCAGCGCGCGCTGGTGCGGGTGCAGGAACATGTTGCTGATCAGCGCCAGCGTCGACGGCATCAGCGTCGCGCCCGCCACGCCGAGCACGGCACGCGCGGCGATCAGTTGGTTGGCGCTGGTCGAACAGGCCGCCATGACCGACGCCACGCCGAACGCCGCCGCGCCCACCATGAGCAGCTTGCGCCGTCCGATGCGGTCGCCCAGCGTGCCCATCGTGACGAGAAAGCCGGCAATCATGAAACCGTAGGCATCGACGATCCACAGCGCCTGCGCGCTCGTGGGGCGCAGGTCCAGGGCCAGCGCGGGCAGTGCCAGGTGCAGCAGCGTGAGGTCGAGCCCGAGCAGCAGGGTCGGCAGCGCCAGCAGCGCGAGCCCGGTCCATTCGCGGGCGCCGGCGCGGCCTTCGCGCCGCGCGGCCGGAAAGCTGTCGGAAAGGGAAAGTGAATCGCAAGGTGCGGTCAAAAGGGGCCTCCGGGTGCGCGTTCGGGTTGCGGAAGCCCCATCTTCAGGACAAGATCATCACATTACAATTTAAGCGTTTATCCTATTACTGGAGACAACAGCCTTGATCGAGCGCAGCCTCAGCCGCACCAGGAACGAGCTGTCGGAGTTCCTCACCCGGCACCGCCGCAAGCTCACGCCCGCCGATGTGGGCCTGCCCTCGCAGGGGCGGCGCCGCACGCCCGGCCTGCGGCGCGAAGAGGTCGCGGTGATGGCCGGCGTGGGGCTCACCTGGTACACGTGGTTCGAGCAGGGGCGCGAGATCCAGGTGTCGCAGAAATTCCTGCTCGGCGTGGCCCATGCCCTGAAGCTCGACGACGCCGAGTGCAGCCACCTGTTCCTGCTGGCCCACAAGCGCCCGCCGCCGCCGGAGGCCCATCAGCAGGCGTCGGTCACGCCCCGCATCCAGCAGCTCATGGACGAGCTGCCCACCCGCCCCGCCTACGTCTTCAACCTGCGTTGGGACGTGGTGGCCTGGAACGCCGCGGCCGACGCGCTCTTCGGCTTCAGCGCGCGCGAGCGCGAGGCGCGCAACCTCCTTCGCATGGTGTTCGCCGACCCCGAACTGCGCCCGCGCCTGCCCGCCTGGCGCGACGATGCGCCCGGGCTGCTGGCGCAATTCCGATACGACTTCGCCATCGCACCCGACGATCCGGCCATGCGGGGCTTGGTCACGGACCTGAAAGAGCTCTCGCCCGACTTCCGTCGCTGGTGGGACACCCCCGACAGCGCGCCCGCCCGGCGGGGCCTTGGATGCGTACAGACGGCCGACAGCGGACCGTTGGAGTTTCACCACGAAACACTCGTGGTCGACACGCACCGGCACCTGCGGATGGCGGTGTATTTCGTGCAGCCGGCACCGGGCTGAACACCGGGGCCTGTGCGGCAGATAAGCGCCATCAGCGCCGTTTTTGAGGGTTTTCGAGGGTTTTGTGGCGTCATCCACGGTGCGGGCACGCACGTTGCATGGTCTCGTGCCAGGCGCCGGCGAGCGCTGCACAGGGGGAGCTGACACGCGATGCCGACGCGTTTCAGAAAGCAAGCAGATGAACTTTCGGCCGACTTTCGCTGTCCCTCCACCCCATGATCAAACGCTGGCCCCTCCTCGCGTCCATCTTTTCGCTCTGTGCCCTCCTGGCAGCCGGCTGTTCGACCCTCGACGAACGCCAGCGCGAATGGATCTTCCAGCCCAGCGACCGCAGCTGGGGCAATTCGGCCCAGATGACCGAAGGCATGCAGGATGTCTGGATCGACTTCCAGTCGTCCATCACCGGTGAACCGGCGCGCCTGCACGGCCTGTGGCTCGGCGGCGCCCCCGAAACCACCGAGACCCCCGTGCTGCTGTACCTGCATGGTGCGCGCTACAACGTGGCCGGCTCGGCGCCGCGCATCCAGCGCATGCACGAGCTGGGCTTCTCGGTGCTGGCCATCGACTACCGCGGCTTCGGCAAGAGCTCCAAGGGCCTGCCCTCGGAAGCCTCGGCCCGCGAAGACGCCCGCGCCGCCTGGACCTGGCTGGCCGCACGCCATCCACGCCAGCACCGTTACATCTTCGGCCACTCGCTGGGCGGCGCCATCGGCATCGACCTGGCGGCCACGGTGAACGACGAGAGCGGCACCATCGTCGAGAGCACCTTCACCTCCATCGCCGACGTGGCCAGCAGCTTCAAGTGGGGCTGGCTGCCCTTCGGCCCCTTCATCACGCAGCGCTTCGAGGCGATTCGCACCGTCAAGGACATCGGCGCGCCGCTGCTCGTGGTGCACGGCACCGCCGACAGCCTGATCAACCCGACGCTCGGGCGCAAGCTGTACGACGCGGCCACGGTGCCCAAGATGTTCGTGCTGGTCGAGGGCGGCTCGCACCACAACACAAACTCGGTGGGCGCGACGCAGTACCGCGCCGCGCTGTCGCAGCTGTTTCGCATGAAGCCCGAGGACAGCAGCACCGTGGCAGACAGCCGGCCGCAGCCGCGGCTGGTGTCGCCGCGGCCTGCGCAGCCTTCATTGCCTTCCGCGGCGCTGTCGCCGCAAGAGGTGCGGGGCGAGGCGCACACGCCCGCCCCCGCCGCCATCTAGCCCGCCTTTTTCAGGCGGGTCCGTTCCCGCGTCAGGCCGAGGCCAGGTCGAACGGCAGCTGGCGCAAGGGCTTGCCCGTCAGCCGCGCCACGGCGTTGGCGAACGCAGGCGCGAGCGGCGGCAGGCCGGGTTCCCCCATGCCCTTGGGCGCATCGGCACTCGGCACGATGTGCACATCGAACTCGGGCACCTGCGTGATGCGCGCCACGCTGAAGTCGCCGAAGTTGCCCTGCTGCACGACACCGTCCTTCAGCGTGATGGCGCTGCCTTGCAGGCAGGTCGACAGCCCCATCACCGCCGCGCCCTGCACCTGCGCTTCCACGCTGCGCGGGTTCACCGCCAGGTTGCAGTGCACGCCCGAGGTCACGCGGTGCAGCACGGGCTGGCCGTCCTTCACCGACGCTTCGACCACATAGGCCACCACCGACTCGAAGGACTCGTGCACGGCCACGCCCCAGGCGCGGCCTTCGGCCAGCTTCTTCTTGCCGTAGCCGCTCTTGTCGACCGCCAATTGCAGCGCGGCGCGTTGGCGCGGGTGCTTGTCGCCGAAGAGGTTCATGCGGTAGGCCACCGGGTCCTGCTTGGTCGTGCGGGCGATCTCGTCGATCAGCGTCTCCATCACGAAGGCGGTGTGCGTGGAGCCCACGCTGCGCCACCACAGCACCGGCACGTTGACCTGCGGGTGATGCACCGTGAGGCGCATCGGCACGGGGTAAGGATCGCGCATGCCTTCGACGGCCGTGGCGTCGATGCCGTCCTTCACCATGGAGCCGGCGAACACCGTGCCCGCCGTGATCGACTGGCCGACGATCACGTGGTCCCACGCGAGGATCTTGCCGCGCGCGTCGAAGCCGATGCGGGCGCGGTGCAGGTGCATGGGGCGGTAGTAGCCGCCCTTGATGTCGTCCTCGCGGCTCCACAGCAGGCGCACGGGGGCGTCTTTCAGGCCGGCGGTGCGCGCGGCTTTGGCGATCTCGCAGGCCTCGACCACGAAGTCGCTCGAGCCCACGAAGCGCCGGCCGAAGCCGCCACCCGCCATCTGCACGTTCACCTTCACCTGCGCGGGGTCGAGCTTCAGCGTGCGCGCCGCGGCCTGGCCGTCGAGGTCGGCGGACTGCGTGCCGACCCACAGCTCGGCGCGGCCGTCCGACAGCTTCACGGTGCAGTTCTCCGGCTCCATGGGCGCGTGGGCCAGGTAGGGAAACACGAACTCGGCCTCGAGCTTGTGCGGCGCGCCGGCCAGCGGCGCCATGTCGGCGTCGAACTTGCGGTTGCCGGGCCGGCCGGCGAGTTCGCGGTACTGGGCCAGCTGCTTGTCGCTGTCGACCTTCTCCACCGCATCGGTGTTCCACTGCAGCTTGAGCGCATCGCGGCCCAGCTTGGCGGGCCAGTAGCCGTCGGCCACCACGGCCACGCCCTCGGCGCCGCGGTCCAGCGGAATGCGCAGCACGGCCTTCACGCCCTTGACGGCACGCGCCGCGCTGTCGTCCACCGAGGCCAGGCGGGCGCCGAACACGGGCGGATGGGCCACCACGGCCGTCAGCTGGCCGGGCTGCTTCACGTCGATGCCGAAGTCCTGTCGCCCGCTGCTCTTGGCGCGTGCGTCCAGGCGCGTGGTCGGGCGGCCGATGATTCGGAAGTCCTTCGGGCTCTTCAGCGTGACCGTCTCGGGCACCGGCAGCGCCATGGCTGCTTCGGCCAGCTCACCGTAGCCCGCCTTGCGTCCGCCCGGGCCGATGACTGTGCCGGCCTGTGTGCGCAGCGTGGCCACGTCGACCTTCCAGCGCTGCGCCGCGGCCGACAGCAGCATGGCCCGCGCACGCGCGCCCAGTTCGCGGTACTGCGTGTAGCTGTTCTTGATCGAGTTGGAACCGCCGGTCAGGTGCATGCCGAACAGCGGGTCGGCGTAGGCGGCATCGTTGGTGCCGCTGCGGCTGCGCACCAGGGCCCAGTCGGCGTCGAGCTCCTCGGCCAGGATCATCGGCAGGCCGGTCTGCACGCCCTGGCCGAACTCGAGGCGGTTGATGGTGACCGTGACCTCGCCGTTGGGCGCGATCTGCACGAAGGCCGAGGGCTGTTGCGTCGGCTTGAGCGCACCGACGGCCTTGGCCGGGCCGTCGGCCTGCGCCATGGCCAGGTGCGGAAAGGCGCCGAGCACGAGGCCGCCGGCGCCGGCCATCTTCAGGAAGCTGCGGCGCGGCAGCGTGGCGGCCGCGTCGGCGTCATCGGTCGCAGGCTGGACCATCAGGCGCTGCAGCGCGCGCGGCAGGTCGTTGTAGTCGATGTTGGGCAGCATGTCGTCGGCTCCTTAGGCGAGGGTCTTGGCCGCATCGGCCACGGCGGCGCGGATGCGGGCGTAGGTGCCGCAGCGGCAGATGTTGCCGGCCATGGCCGAGTCGATCTCGTCGGTGCTGGGCTGCTTGCCCTTGGGCAGCGACTGCAGGAAGGCGGTCGCGCTCATGATCTGGCCGCTCTGGCAGTAGCCGCACTGCGCGACGTCGTGCTTGACCCACGCGGCATGCACGGCAGCGCCCACGCGGTCGCTGCCGCCGGTCACGGCTTCGATGGTGGTGATCTTCTTGCCCTCGGCCGCCGCGATGGGCGTGATGCACGAGCGGATGGCCTGGCCGTCCATGTGCACGGTGCAGGCGCCGCACAGCGCCGCGCCGCAACCGAACTTGGTACCGGTCATGCCCAGCGTGTCGCGCAGGGCCCAGAGGATGGGGGTGCCGGGGTCGGCGTCGACCGTGTGGTCACGGCCATTGACGTGGAGCGCGCTCATGTGGGTTTTCTCCGTGGGTGGGTTGAAACGATCTGGTTCACTTGGCGCCGTCGAGCACCCATTGCGCGAGCGCCTGCAGGTCCGCGTCGGGCACCTGCGCTTGCGCGGGCATGGGCATCGCGCCCCACTTGCCCGAGCTGCCGGCCTTCATGCTGGCGGCCAGCTGCGCGGCCGTGCCCTTGCCGTCGCCGTAGCGCGCGCCGATTTCTTTCCAGGAAGGGCCCACCACCTTCACGGCGGGCTGGTGGCAGGCCACGCACGCGTACTTCTGCGCCAGCGCGGTGCTGGCGAAAGCGGGTGCGGACCCGGCCATGCTCACGCCGATGGCCAGTGCGGCCACGAGCGAGGCGGTGATGCGATGCGGATGTCGTTCGTCGTGGGTCATTTCTTTTTTCATCATCGTGGAGGGGAAAGCACGGTCCTCGAGCCGCGCGCGGCAGGACTTCACGGCGGCCAGTGTCCGACGAAGCGCCCACGGCCACTTGCCCAATCCGCGCGCGTTCTTGCCTGAAACAACGAGACTGCGCCAAAAACGCCAAGCGCATGAGATGCGCCCGCTAGACTTTGCGCAAGCACCCGAAAGGATTCAGATGGAAGTGCTACAGCCGACGCAGCCAGACGATTCGGCCGTCCTCGGTGCCCTGGCCGCGGCCGTCGGGCGCATTGCCCGAAACGACGGCGACCACGCCACCGCCATTCCCGAACTCTCGCTGCACCGTCGCAGCGCCGCGACCGAGCCCGTGCATTGCATCTACGGCTTCGGCCTGGGCATCACCGTCGGCGGACAGAAGCGCGCGGCGCTCGGCGACGAGATCTATGAATACGGCGCCGGGCAGTCGCTGCTGATCACGGCCGACCTGCCCGTGGTGGCGCACGTCACCCGCGCCAGCGCGGCGCAGCCCTTCCTGGGCCTCATGATCCGGCTCGACCCGCGCGCCATCGTGCAGGTCGCGACCGAGATGGCGTTGCCGCCGCCGTCCAGGGAGCCCCACAACCAGCGCGCCCTGTCGCTGGGCGCGCTCGACGCGACGCTGCTGGGCACCGTCACGCGGCTCGTCGAGCTGCTGGCCGAGCCCCAACTCGTTCCCCAGCTCGCGCCGCTGCTGCAGAAGGAAATCGTCGTGCGCCTGCTCGCCGGGCGCCACGGCCCGCAGCTGCAGCGCCTCATGACCGTGGGCTCGCCCAGCCAGCAGGTGGCGCAGAGCCTGGCGTGGCTCAAGATGAATTTCAGGAAGCCCGTGCAGGCCGACGAGCTGGCCGCGTCCGCGCACATGAGCCCGTCGACCTACCGCCAGCACTTCCGCGCCGTGACCGGCATGAGCCCGATGCAGTACCTGAAGCAGCTGCGCCTGCAGGAAGCGCGGCAGCTGATGCTGAACCAGAACATCGATGCCGGCACCGCCGGCGTGCGCGTGGGCTACGAAAGCGCCTCGCAGTTCAGCCGCGAGTACGCGCGCCTGTTCGGTGCGCCGCCGCTGCGCGACATCCGGCGGATGCGGGACGCGACCGCCGTCGCCTGAGCACTGCGTCGCAGGCAAGCCCCGGGCAGCCGCCCGGCGTCCCAGACAAGCCCCGTGCAGCGGCCCGGCGCGTGCCATTTGCTACCCTCGACGCATGCCCCCCGCTTCCCCTGTTCCCCCGCGCTACATCGCGCTCGCCGGCCCCACCGCGTCCGGCAAGACCGCCGTCGCCCTGGCCGTGGCCCGGCTGCAGCCGGTCGAGATCGTCAGCGTCGACTCGGCGCTGGTCTACCGCGGCATGGACATCGGCACCGCCAAGCCCACCGCCGCCGAGCAGGCCGCCGTGCCGCACCACCTGATCGACATCCTCGATGCGCGCGACAGCTACAGCGCCGCCGCCTTCGTGGCCGACGCCACGCGCCTGATCGATGACATCCGCGCGCGCGGCGCGCTGCCGCTGCTCGTGGGCGGCACCATGCTGTATTTCAAGGCGCTGTTCGACGGCATCGACGCCATGCCCGCGGCCGACCCGGCCGTGCGCGCGCGCCTGGACGCCGAAGCCGCCGCGCTCGGCTGGCCCGCCATGCATGCGCGGCTGGCGCAGGTCGACCCCGTCACCGCCGCGCGGCTCGCACCGCAGGACAGCCAGCGCATCCAGCGCGCGCTCGAGGTGTGGGAAAGCAGCGGCCAGCCGCTGTCGAGCTTCCATGCGAGCGACACCAAGGCCGCCAAGGCCGTCGACGGCGGCGTGCTCGTGTCGCTCGAACCCGAAGACCGCGCCTGGCTGCACGGCCGCATCGCCGAGCGCTTCGACGCCATGCTCGCAGCCGGTTTTCTCGACGAGGTGAAGGCACTGCGCGCGCGCGGCGACCTGTCGCCCGACCTGCCCTCGATGCGCTGCGTCGGCTACCGCCAGGCCTGGGAAATGCTCGACGCCTGCGGCGACGCACCGCCCGATGCCAAGGCGCTGAGCGAATTGCGCGAGCGCGGCATCGCTGCCACGCGCCAGCTCGCCAAGCGGCAGATCACCTGGCTGCGCAGCATGCCGCAGCGCACCGTGATCGCCTGCGATGCGCCCGACGCGGTGCAGGCCGCCGTGCAGCACATCGCCCACATCGCACGCGGGGCGACGCCCGCATGACCCTGCACCTCTCCAACCTCGGCAAGCACTACGGCGATGCGCCCGTCTTCGAACACGTGAGCCTGCAGGTCGCGCCCGGCGAGTTCGTCGCCATCGTCGGCGAATCGGGCGTGGGCAAGTCGACCCTGCTCAACTGCATGGCCGGCCTCGACACTTGGGATGAAGGCAGCGTGTCGCACGACGGCACCGACATCGGCGCGCTCGACGGCGAGGCCCGCGCGCTGTGGCGCCGCCAGCACGTGGGCTTCGTGTTCCAGGCCTTCCACGTGCTGCCGCACCTCGACGTGGCGCAGAACGTGTCGCTGCCGCTGATGCTCTTGGGCCGCCCGCGCGAAGACGCGCGCGTGGCCCACATGCTCGAAGCCGTCGGCCTGCCCGGCATGGGCGCGCGGCTGCCGCAGACGCTCTCAGGCGGCCAGCTGCAGCGCGTGGCGATCGCCCGCGCGCTGGTGCACCGGCCCGCGCTGCTGCTCGCCGACGAACCCACCGGCAACCTCGACCCATCGACCGCCGCGAAGGTGATGGACCTGCTGATCGGCCAGACGCGCGAGCACGGCGCCTCGCTGGTGCTGGTCACGCACTCGGAGAGCGCAGCGGCGCGTGCGGACCGGTTGCTGCACCTGACGGCGAGCGGCATCCGGGCCTGAGAAGAATCAGCCGATCAGCGAGGCGTAGCGCGACAGGTCGACGTTCCCGCCGCTGATCACGATGCCCACGCGCTGGCCTTCGATGGCCTTCGCCGCAGCAATCGCACCCGCGAACGCGAGGCACCCCGTCGGCTCCACCACCATCTTCATGCGCTCGGCGAAGAAGCGCATCGCCTCGACGAGCTGCTCGTCGGTCACCGTGAAGATGTCGTCCACGTCGCGCTGGATGATCCCGAAGGTGTACTCGCCCAGGTGCTGCGTCTGCGCGCCGTCGGCGATGGTCTTGGGCGTTTCGATGTGCACGATCTTCCCGGCGCGCAGCGACTGCTGGCCGTCGTTGCCGGCCTCGGGCTCCACGCCGTAGACCTTGCAGGCGGGCGACAACGCGCGCGCCGACAGCGCCGAGCCCGACAGCAGCCCGCCGCCGCCCAGGCACACGAAGAGGTGATCGAGCGGACCCGTCTCTTCGATGAGCTCTTTCACCGCCGTGCCCTGCCCCGTGAGCACGTCGGGGTGGTCGTAGGGCGGAATCATCGTCATGCCGCGCTCCTGCGCGAGCCGCTTGGTCAGCGCCTCGCGGTCTTCGGTGAAGCGGTCGTACATCACCACTTCGGCGCCGTAGCCCTTCGTGGCCGCGACCTTGGCGGCGGGGGCGTCCTTCGGCATGACGATCACGGCCGGCATCGACAGCAGTCGCGCCGACAGCGCGATGGCCTGCGCGTGGTTGCCCGACGAGAAGGCGATCACGCCGCCTTTGCGCTGCGCCGCGTCGAACTTCGACAGCGCGTTGAACGCACCGCGGAACTTGAACGCGCCCATGCGCTGGAAGTTCTCGCACTTGAAGAAGAACTGCGCGCCCCAGCGCTCGTTGGCGGTGGTCGATTGCAGCACCGGCGTGCGGTGGGCATGGCCTTCGAGCCGCGCGGCCGCGGCGATGACGTCGTCGTAGGTAGGGAGTTGCATGGGTCGAGCTTAGCGGCGGCGTGCCGTTCCTTGCAGCCCCGATGGGTAAAAACCCGGGGATGCGCCCCGTCGCCGAAGTCCGTACTCTGTATACAGAGTTCAGAAAAGGCCCACCATGCCCGCCCAGTTGCTCAGCATCGAAGTCGCCCCCGACCTCGTCGACCAGGTCTACCGCGCCCTGCTCGGCGCCATCAGCAGCGGCGCGCTCGCGCCGGGCGAGCGGCTCACGCAGGAGGACATCGCGGCGCGGCTCGCGGTGTCGCGCCAGCCGGTGCTGCAGGCGCTGCGGCTGCTCAAGAAGGACGGCTTCGTGCAGGACGCGCCCGGGCGCGGCGTGCTGGTGGCGCCGCTGGAGGCCGAGGCGATGCGCAAGGTCTACCAGGTGCGCGGCGCGCTCGACGTGCTGGCCGCGCGGCTGGCGGCGCAGCAGCGTTTTCGCATCGACCCCAAGCTCATCGAGCGCGGCCGGCGTGCGGCGCGCGGGCGCAACGTCGAAGCCATGATCGATGCCGACGTGGCCTTTCACCAGGCCATCTATGCCGCCTCGGGCAACCCGCTGATCGGCCAGAGCGCCGACCCGCACTGGCGCCACCTGCGCCGCGCGATGGGCGCGGTGCTGCAGGCCGAGCCGCAGCGCGAGTCGCTGTGGGACGAGCACGAAGCCATTGCCGACGCCATTGCCGCCGGCGACGTCGAACGCGCCGCGCGCCTGAGCGACGAGCACGTCTCGCGCGCCAGCGACGCGCTGGCCGAGCGGCTCGCGCAGCAGCTGGCGCGCAGGGCATCCGCATCTGGAATCCCCACGAAAAAAGGAGACAAGGCATGAAGCTGACACCCGAGCAACGCGCGCAGTTCGAGCGCGACGGCTACCTGTTCTTCCCCGGCCACTTCTCGCCCGAAGAGACGAAGGTGCTGACCGAGGCGGTGCCCGACCTGTACAGCAAGCGCGCGGCCTTCAACGTGCGCGAGAAGGGCTCCGACGCCGTGCGCACGAACTTCGCGGCGCACCTCATCAGCGAGCCCTTCGCGCGGCTGGCGCGGCACCCGCGCATGGTCGGGCCGGTGATGGACCTGTTCGACGAAGCGGTCTACATGCACCAGTTCAAGATCAACGGCAAGATGGCCTTCGAAGGCGACGTGTGGCAGTGGCACCAGGACTACGGCACCTGGCTCAACGACGACCTGATGCCTACCGAGCGCGCGATGAACGTGGCCATCTTTCTGGACGAAGTGACCGAGCACAACGGCCCGCTGATGTTCATTCCGGGCAGCCACCGCAAGGGCGTGGTCGACGCGAAGCATGACCTCACGACCACCAGCTACCCGCTGTGGACGGTCGACAACGACCTGATCCGCCAGCTGGTCGACCGCGCCGGCGGCACGCAAGGCGGCATCGTCTCGCCCAAGGGGCCGGCCGGTTCGATGATCCTGTTCCACAGCTGCCTCGTGCATGCCTCGGGCAGCAATCTCTCACCCTTCAACCGCGTGGCGGTGTACCTGAGCCTGTGCGCGGTCAGCAACCACATCCGCCGCCACCAGCGGCCGGAGTACATCGCGCACCGCGACTTCACGCCGATCGAGGTGCTGCCCGACGACTGCCTGCTGACGCCCTACCCCGTCGACGTGCCGTGGAAAGACGGCCTGCCCGAGAGCGCGCTGCGCACCTCGCCCGACCTGATCGAAACCGTGGAAGCCTGACCGCCATGAGCCTGCACACCCGCCTGCAACAGCGCGCCGCCGAAGGCCGCCCCATCCGCATCGGCCTGATCGGCGCCGGCAAGTTCGGCGCCATGTACCTGGCGCAGATTCCGCGCACGCCCGGCGTGCAGCTGGTCGCCATTGCCGACCTCTCGCCCGCCGCCGCGCGCGTCAACCTGGAGCGCGTGGGCTGGCAGGCCGAGCGCAGCAACGCCGGCTCGGTGCAGGAGGCGCTGAAGACCGGCGCCACCTGGATCACCGACGACTGGCAGGCCGTGACGCGCGAGCCCAGCATCGACATCGTGGTCGAGTGCACCGGCAACCCGGTCGCCGCGGTCGACCATTGCCTGGACGCCTTTGCGCACGGCAAGCACGTGGTCAACGTGACGGTCGAGGCCGACGCCTTCTGCGGCCCGCTGCTCGCGCACAAGGCGCAGCAGGCCGGCGTGGTGTATTCGCTGGCCTTCGGCGACCAGCCCGCGCTGATCTGCGACCTGGTCGACTGGGCGCGCACCTGCGGCTTTCCGGTGGTGGCGGCGGGGCGCGGCCACAAGTGGCTGCCGCACTTCACCGAATCGACGCCCGAGACCGTATGGGGCAACTACGGCCTCACGCCCGAACAGGCCAAGCGCGGCGGGCTCAACCCGAAGATGTTCAACAGTTTTCTCGACGGCTCCAAGCCGTCGATCGAGAGCTCGGCGGTGGCCAACGCCACCGGCCTGGGCGTGCCCTCCGACGGCCTGCTCTACCCGCCCGCGAGCGTGGAAGACATTCCCTTCGTCACGCGCCCGCGCAGCGAAGGCGGCGTGCTGGAGCGCAAGGGCATGGTCGAGGTGATCTCGTCGCTCGAGGCCGACGGCCGCAAGATCCCGTACGACATCCGCATGGGCGTGTGGGTCACGGTCGAGGCCGAGACCGACTACATCAAGAACTGCTTCGAGGAATACAACGCCCACACCGACCCGAGCGGGCGCTACTTCACGCTGTACAAGCGCTGGCACCTGATCGGGCTCGAGGTGGGCATGTCGGTCGCCAGCGTGGCGCTGCGCGGCGAGCCCACCGGCGTGGCCACCGGCTGGAACGCCGACGTGGTCGCCACCGCCAAGCGCGACCTCGCCGCGGGCGAGATGCTCGACGGCGAAGGCGGCTACACCGTCTGGGGCAAGCTGCTGCCGGCCGAGCGCTCGCTGCGCCTGGGCGGCCTGCCGTTGGGGCTGGCGCACAACGTCAAGCTCGTGCGCCCCGTCAAGAAGGGCCAGAGCCTGAGCTGGGCCGACGTGGCGATGGACACCACCACCGCCGCCTACCGGCTGCGCCAGGAAATGGAAGCGCTGTTCACGCCCGCGGTGCGCGCCCGCGCCGCCTGAGAAGGTGTGAGCGCGGGGGCCGCGCGCCCACGTTGCGCCAAAGAGCGAACAGGACAAGAATCTTCTGCTCGGCACCGCGCCCGGTGTCGAAATGACCGGTTGCGGGCCGTCATTGTGGTGAGCGCTCTTGCTCGGCAAGCTTTTCCTCACGGAGAAACACCATGCAGTACATGTTGATGTTCTACCAACCCGCGGCCGAATTCGAACAACGCAACGACGCCTCGTCGCAGGCCTACCGCGCGAGTTGGGTCGCGTACGCCGACGCGGTGCGCCAGTCGGGCATTTCGCTCGGCGGCCACGGCCTGCTGCCGCCCATGACCGGCACCACGCTGCGCGTGCGCGGCGACAAGCGCCAGGTGCAGGACGGCCCCTTCGCCGACACCAAGGAGCAGCTCGGCGGCTACTTCGTCGTCGACGTGCCCGACCTCGACGCGGCGCTCGAATGGGCCGCGCGTGCGCCCTGCGCCGCCAGTGGCGGTGTCGAAGTCCGGCCGGTCTTCACCGCCACCGCAGCGGCGGGCGCGAGCCAGACGTGACCACTCCGGCGGCACACCACGCCGCCGAACGCGCGGCACGCGAGTCGTACGGGCGGCTGCTGGCCATCCTGTCCGCCCGCACGCACGACATCGCGGCCTCCGAAGACGCCCTGGCCGACGCCTTCGCCCGCGCGCTCGAGCGCTGGCCCGCCGACGGCGTGCCGGTGCAGCCCGACGCCTGGCTGCTGAGCGTCGCGCGGCACCGCAAGCTCGACGCCTGGCGCCACAGCCGTGTGCAGGACGACGCCACGCAGACGCTGCTGCTGCTCGCCGGCGAGATGGACGAGGCCGACCCCGAGGCCGCCACCGTGCCCGACGAGCGCCTGCGCCTGCTGTTCGTCTGCGCGCACCCCGCCATCGACGCCGCCGCGCGCGCGCCGCTCATGCTGCAGACCGTGCTCGGGCTCGATGCCGCGCGCATGGCCGGCGCCTTCCTCACCTCGCCTTCCGCGCTGGGCCAGCGGCTGGTGCGCGCCAAGGCCCGCATCCGCGCCGCCGGCATTCCCTTCGAATACCCGCAGGCGCGCGACCTGCCGCACCGGCTGCGCGACGTGCTCGACGGCATCTACGCCGCCTACGGCACCGGCTGGGACGACGTCGGCGGCGCCGACGCCCTGCCGCGCGGCCTGACGACCGAGGCCATCGACCTGGGCCGCATCCTGTGCCGCCTGCTGCCCGCCGAGCCCGAGCCGCTGGGCCTGCTCGCGCTGATGCTGTTCTGCGAGGCGCGCACCGCGGCGCGCCGCACCGAGGCCGGCGCCTACGTGCCGCTCGACCAGCAGGACATCACGCGCTGGGACCACGCGCTGCTGGCCGAGGCCGAGCACCACCTGCGCATCGCGTCGGCCATGCAGTCGCTCGGGCCCTACCAGCTCGAGGCCGCGATCCAGTCGGCCCACTGCGAGCGCCGCGCCGGCGCACCGGTGCCGCCCGAGGTGCTGGTGTCGCTGTACGAAGGCCTGCTCGCACTGCGGCCCAGCATCGGCGCGCAGGTGAGCCTGGCGTGCGCGCTGGCGAATGCGCGCGGGCCCGAGACCGGGCTGCGCGCGCTCGATGCGATTCCGTCGGACGAGGTGGCGAGCTACCAGCCGTTCTGGGCGGCGCGTGCGCACCTGCTTGCGGCCGGTGGCGCGCGGGTTGCGGCGCGTCAGGCATACGACCGGGCGATCGGGTTGAGCAGCAACGGGGCGGTGCGGGCGTACCTGCACGCGATGTCGGAACGGGCCTGAGGCAACGCGCGCTCAGCGCGCATTGAAAGTGCGCGGAAACAACGCGGCCTGCGATCGGTCTCGCAGCCGGTAGCCCATGGCGGGCCGGCCCAGGCTGCCCGCCACCATGCCCGCTTCTTCCATGAACCCACCATCCAGCATCCGCTTGCGGAAGGCACTCTTGTCGATGTCACGGCCCAGCACGACCTCATAGGCGTGCTGCAGCGACGGCAGGGTGAAAGGCTCTTCCAGAAGAAAGGCCGGCAGCGAGGTGTATTCCACCTTGCTGCGCAGACGCGCAACGGCCGCCTCGAGCAGTTCTCCGTGGTCGAACGCCAGACGTTTGCGCAAGGCCGCATCGACCTCGAACCACGCCACCTCGGCGGCGGTGGCGCCGCTGCGCAATTGCATGGCCTGCGCCGGAATGAGTGCATAGAAGCAGTGCGTGGCCGACCACCCGCGCGGATCGCGCTGCGCCCCGCCCCAACTCCCGAGCTGCTCGAGATAGGGCGTGACCACGCCGGTCTTCTCGCGCAGCTTGCGCAATGCGCAATCGAGCAGCGAGGCATCTTCATCGGTGTTGATGAAGCCGCCCGGCAATGCCCATTTGCCAGGAAACGGCTCGTTGCTGTCGGCCGCCCGTTTCACCAGCAAGACCTGCAGTGCGTCGTCGAGCACAGTGAACATCGCCACATCGACCGTGACCAACGGGCGGGGAAAGGTCAAGGCAGGGAACGTTGAAGCGGGCATGGTCACGATCAGCTTGACTCCGGATTTATTAGTTGTACTATACAACCCATCATTAGTTGCACAGAGCAACTCAATGAGATGACGAAAAGAACAACAACGAGAGGAACCCAGAACAATGAACAAGCAGACCACGCCGCTTCCCACCGAGCCCCATCTCGCCCAACGCGAGCGCTGGCCGCAGGACGGAAAGCACATCCTGGCGCATCACGATGCCCAGTCCGTCATCGTCTATCAGGCCTACCGCCCCGCCATCGGCGAATACGCGGTGCGGCACGGCCGTCTCGACGGACCGGACTTCAGCCTTTCACGGATGAGCTGGATCAAACCCAACTTCCTCTGGATGATGTATCGCTCCGGCTGGGGCACCAAGGAAGGCCAGGAGGTCACGCTCGGGCTGCGGCTGCGCCGTGCGTTCTTCGAACGGGTCGTGCGCGAGGCCGTGCCTTCGACCTTCGATGCCGGGCGCTATCCTGATCGCGATGCGTGGCAGGAAGCGGTCAACCGCTCCGAGGTTCGCCTGCAATGGGACCCGGACCACGCACCGGCAGGCAACAAGCTGGAACGCCGCGCGATTCAGTTGGGCCTGCGGGGCCGAACGCTCGCCGCGTTTGCGAATGAAGAACTGCTCGAGGTGATCGACATGCGCGCCTTCGTGGACGCTCAACGCCCGATGGCGCAGAACGACAACCCCGGGCTGCAATTGCCGGTCGAGCATGTGCTCGGCTTCGAATCCTGAGGACCACACGGAATGACGACGAACAGACCCCACGCGCTGCGCAGCAACGAAGACCTGCTCGCGCACATCGCCCAAGGCCACAAGATCGACTGCCTGTTCTTCTGGGGCCACCAGGTTCCGAAGGACGGCAGCATCGGCAAGAGCTGCTTCAGCCAGTGGTACGAGGCGCCCTTCACTGTCGAAGGCGTCACCTACCGTACCGCCGAGCATTTCATGATGGCTGGCAAGGCCCGGCTCTTCGGTGACGCAGCCACCTGCGAAAAGATCATCGCCGCGCGCACGCCCGGCGAAGCGAAGAAGCTGGGGCGCCAGATCGGCAACTTCGATGAAGCGGCGTGGCTCGAAGCGCGCTTCGACCTCGTGACGCGCGGAAACGTTGCGAAGTTCTCGCAGAACGCGGCGCTCGGCGCGTACCTGCTCGGCACTGGCCGGCAGGTGCTGGTCGAGGCGAGCCCCGTCGATGCGATCTGGGGCATCGGCCTCGCAGCCACGGACGCGGCAGCGCAAGACCCGCGCACCTGGAAAGGCCTGAACCTGCTGGGCTATGCGCTGATGGCGGCCCGCGACGAACTGGGGGCGGCCCCATGAACGCGGTGCGCTACCAGGGGTGCCTGCTTGGGCTGGCCTGCGGCGATGCGGTGGGCACCACGCTGGAGTTCCGCACGCGCGGCACGTTCGAGCCCGTCACCGACATGCGCGGCGGCGGACCTTTCGGCCTGATCCCCGGCGAATGGACCGACGACACCTCGATGGCGCTGTGCCTCGCGGCGAGCCTGATCCATTGCCAGGGCTTCGATGCCACCGACCAGATGAACCGCTACTGCAACTGGCGCAGCGTGGGCTACATGAGCAGCACGGGAAGCTGCTTCGACATCGGCTTCACGGTGTCGGGCGCCCTCACCCGCTACCTCGCATCGGGCGATCCGTTCGCGGGCGACCCCGATCCGCGCACGGCAGGCAACGGCGCGCTGATGCGGCTCGCGCCGGTGCCGATGTTCTACGCAGCGAGCGCCGAAGCGGCGTGGCGGCAGGCCGGAGAAAGCACACGCACCACGCACGGCTCGCAGGAGGCCATCGAGTGCTCGCAGCTTTTCGCGTTGCAACTGCGCGCAGCGCTGCAAGGCGAAAGCAAGGCGGCGATTCTTGCCACCGTACCGTTGGCGCCCTTGAGCGAAAAAGTCGCGGCGCTGGCACGCGGCGACTACGCATCAAAGCCGATCGAACGCATCAAGGGTTCGGGCTACTGCGTCGAATCGCTCGAAGCGGCGCTCTGGTGCTTCGCGCACACCGACTCGTTCGAGCAGGCGGTCCTCGCAGCCACCAACCTGGGTGACGATGCCGACACCACCGCGGCGATCTGCGGCCAGATCGCAGGCGCCTTCTACGGCGTGGACGGCATTCCCGCCGGCTGGCTGCGCCAGCTCGTGATGCGCGACGAGATCACGCAGATGGCGAACGACCTGCTCGCGCTGGCGCAACGCTGAACGCGTCCGCGCTCAATCCGACGTCACAGCAGCGGCGGCCCCCACGCGCCGCCCTTCGAGCCGGCTGCCGCCCTGCGTCAGCGTGACGCCGATCACCTCGCCCCCATCGCCGCGCCGAAACACGAACTGCGCGCCGATGGCCGTCACCGCAAAACGATCAGGCCCGGTGGGCGTGAGGCCGTTGTAGGCCTTGCCCGATTCACGCGCCAGCAAGCGCCCGTCGCGCACAGTGAAGCCCAGCACCTGCGCCTTGCCCACGCGGAACTCGCCCGCGTAGTCGGCCAGGCGCTTCGGATCGATCGGCACTTCCGTCGTCGGCACCGGGTAGCGGCTCTTGCCGATGGCGAGCATCACGGGCTGCAGCGGCGCGCGCTGGTTGCTGGCCAGCACGATGAGCGCCTCGCCGGTGTCGGGTGCCAACAGCCAGAGCGTGCGGTAGCCCTCGGTGACGCCCGCGTGGTAGTAGGTGCGCCGGCCGGTCTCGGGGCCGCGCACCATCACGGCATAGCCGATCTCGGCGCCCTCGTAGCGCGCGAGCGGCGTGAGCAGGCGCGCGGCGGCCGGGCCCAGCGGGCCGTGCGCGCCGGCGAGGATGGCGCGGCTGAAGGCCAGCATGTCGGCGGCGGTCGAGCGCAGCGCGCTGGCGGGCGCGTAGGCATGCATGTCGAAGCGGCGCTGGCGCTGGTCGCCCGCGAACGGCGGCGCCATGCGCGAGGCCTTGTCGCCGAGCGGGATCACGGTGTCGTTCATGCCCAGCGGCTCGGTGATGCGCGCACGCACCAGCTCGCCCCACGAGGTGCCGTAGCGCAGCGCCAGCAGCTGCCCGAGCAGCGCCATGCCGAAGTTGCTGTAGCGCGCCTCGCACGGAGCCGCGACGCCCGTGAGGTGGATGCGCGCGAGCGCGGCCCAGAACATCGGCAGGTCAAAGCTGCGGAACTGCTCGGCCAGCGCGGCGCCGCCGGTCACGCCGTCGGCCATCACGGGCAGGCAGCCGGTGTGGGTGACGAGCTGCCGCAGCGTGATCGACGCCACGGCGGGCGGCACGCCCTCGGCGTGGCCGGCCAGCAGCTTGCCCACGCTGTCGTCGAGCGCCACGTCGCCGCGCTCCACGGCCTGCGCCAGCAGCAGGCCGGTGAAGACCTTGGTGACCGAGCCGATCTCGAACATCGGCTGCTCCGCGCTGGCCGCCGCAATGGCGCGCGCCACCAGCGGCTCGGGGTTGTGGGCGATGCCGTAGGCGGCCTTGTCGCCGCGCAGCACGCCGACCACCAGCGTGCCCGGGG